>JALSIO010000568.1 GCA_026989995.1 Myxococcales bacterium | reverse complement strand
CCGCCCCGGTGCGGCCCGGAGCGGGGCGTCAGGCCCTCTGCTAGCGTGGGCGCCCATGGGGGCGTGGTGCTGGTGGAAGCACGGAGTCGTCTACCAGATCTACCCGCGGTCGTTCATGGATGCCTCGGGCGACGGGGTGGGCGACCTCGAGGGCATCCGGCGTCGACTGGGCCACCTGTCCTGGCTCGGGGTCGATGCCATCTGGCTCTCGCCCTGCTTCCCGTCGCCCATGGCCGACTTCGGCTACGACGTCTCCGACTACTGCGACATCGATCCGCTCTTCGGCTCCCTCGAGGACTTCGACCGCCTGCTGCGGGACGCCCACGCCCGCGGAATCCGCGTGATCCTCGACTGGGTTCCGAACCACACCTCCGACCGGCACCCGTGGTTTCTCGAGTCGCGCGGCGGCCGCGATGCACCCCGACGCTCCTGGTACGTGTGGCGCGACCCCCGACCGGATGGCGGTCCGCCCAACAACTGGGTGAGCGTCTTCGGCGGCTCCGCCTGGGAGTGGGACGAGGCGACCGGCCAGTACTACCTGCATTCCTTCCTGCGAGAACAGCCGGACCTCGACTGGCGCTGTCCCGAGGTCGAGGCGGCCATGCACGACGTCCTGCGGTTCTGGCTCGACCGGGGCGTGGACGGGTTCCGGATCGATGTCGTCCACCGGATCGCCAAGGACCCGGAGCTCCGGGACAACCCGCCGGCTCCGGGCGGCGGTCCGGGCTACGGCGGGCAGCTCCACATCCACGACGAGAACCACCCCGACGTGCACGCCCTCCTGCGGCGGATCCGCAAGCTGATCGACGCCTACCCGGAGCGAATGACCGTCGGAGAGGTGTATATCATGGATCCGGCGGAGGTGGCCCGCTACTACGGCCGGGGGGACGAGCTTCACCTCGCCTTCAATTTCTCCTTCCTCCGCTCGCCTTTCGAGGCCGCCGCCTTTCGCCGCGAGGTCGAGCGCTTCGAGGCCCTGCTGCCCGAGGGCGCGTGGCCGGACGTGGTCCTCTCCAACCACGACGTGCCCCGGCACGCCTCCCGCTACGACCACCCCGAGCTCGGCGAGCCCCGCGCGCGGCTGGCCGCGGCGCTGCTTCTCACCCTTCGCGGCACGCCCTTTCTCTACTACGGCGAGGAGATCGGAATGCGCAACCAGGCCATTGCGGAGGACCGCATGCAGGACCCCCTGGCGCGGACGCTGCACCCGGCGCTGTGCCGGGACGGGGAGCGGACGCCGATGCCGTGGACCTCGGGGCCGGGTGCTGGATTCACCACCGGGGATCCCTGGCTTCCGGTGGGGGAGCCGCCTCCGGGCGGGCCCGTCGACCGGCAGCGCCGCGACCCGACCTCGCTGCTCCACCTCTACCGCCGGCTGCTCGCCCTGCGGCGGCGCTGGCCATGCCTCCACGCGGGCAGCTACCGGACGCTGGAGGCGCCGGAGGGCGTCTTCGCCTACGAGCGGCGGGCCGGCGGGCAGCGGGCGGTGGTGGCGCTCAATTTCCTCGACGTCCCGGCCGAGGTGGAGCTTCCGGTGGGCTCGATCGCCGAGGGGCTCTCGACGCGGCCGGGCTGCCCCGATCCTCCCGCCGGGGGGCACCACCGCCTCGATGCGGCGGAGGGGGTCGTCCTCGTGGAGGCGACCGCGCGGGGAGCGCCTTCCGCGCCGTGATCAAGTACCTGGGCTCGAAGCGCCTCCTGCTCCCGTGGATCCTCGAGGTGGTGGCATCGCTGCCCCGGGTCCGCAGCGTGCTCGACCTCTTCTCGGGGACCTCCCGGGTGGGGCACGCGCTCAAGGCGCGCGGCTACCGGGTGGTGGCCAACGATCACCTCGCCTTCGCCCACGTCCTCGCCCGCTGCTACGTGCAGGCCGACCGCGAGCGGTGGGCGGCTTCGGCCGCGCGCCTGCTGGCCGAGCTCGACCGGCTCCCGGGGCGGCCGGGCTACATCACGGAGACCTTCTGCCTGAAGAGCCGGTTCTTCCACCCGCGAAACGGCGCCCGCATCGATGCCATCCGGGAGGCCATCGCAGCCCGCGATCTCGACCCGGAGCTCGAGGCCATCGCGCTGGCGTCGCTGCTCGAGGCCGCCGACCGCGTCGACTCCACCACC
>JALSIO010000567.1 GCA_026989995.1 Myxococcales bacterium | reverse complement strand
GGCTTTCCGGGTCCCCCGGACCGAGGCGATAGGGAACCGCGCGCGGCAGCTCCACGTCCACGTCCCCGTAGAAGAGGTCCCGCGGGACGTTCACCTGGGCCGGACCCCGTTCGATGCGGGCGCGGTCGAAGGCACGCTGGGTGAGCTCGGCCAGCCGGTCCGAGCGGCTCACGTGGGCCTGGTAGCGGGTGATCTTCGAGAAGATCGGGATCTGGTCGGTCTCCTGGAATCCGCCGAGGCCGGCGGTTGCGGTGCCGGCCTCGGGGGTGATGAACACCACGGGCGAGTGCGCCCAGTAGGCCGCGGCGATGGCGGTGACGAAGTTGGTGACGCCGGGGCCGTTCTGCGCGATGCACACCCCGTGCCTCCCCGAGGCCCGGGCGTAGCCGTCGGCCAGGTGTGCCGCGTTCTGCTCGTGGGCCACGGACCAGAAGCGGATCCCGGCGGCTTCGAAGAGGTCGAGGGCGTCCATGAAGGCGGACCCCACGATGCCGAAGACGTCGGTGACGCCGTTTCCGACCAGGGTCTCGACGAAGGCCTCGCTCGCATTCATCCGGGTCATGGGGCCCTCCGGGCGAAGGCCGGCAGGATAGCAGCCCCCGGGGCCCGCCCGGCGTGCTACGAAGGGGGCCGGCGCAGCCCACGACGCCGGGCAGGCGCCGGCGTGAAGGAGGGAGCCGTGACCGAGAGCCAGGCCCGCATTCCCCTGCTGTCCGAGTCCGAGCTCGATCCCGCCGCCGCCGAGGTCCTGGATCGCCTCCGGGGAATGGGAAACGGGCGCATCCTCCACATCTTCGCCGCCCTGGCCCACCATCCCGACCTGCTTCGGCGATGGCTGGTCTTCGGCAACCACGTGATGGGGAAGAGCACGCTCTCGCCCCGGGAGCGGGAGCTCGTGATCCTCCGCGTGGGATGGCTGTGCGCCGCGGAGTACGAGTGGTCCCAGCACGTGGTGATCGCCCGGGCGACGGGCCTCGGCGAGGACGAGATCCGCCGGGTCGCCGATGGCCCGCAGGCACCCGGCTGGAGCCCCCGGGAGGCGGCACTGCTCCGCGGCGTGGACGAGCTCGTCCGCACGCGCGACCTCGCCGACGAGACCTTCGAGGCCCTGCGGAAGCACCTCGACGTCCCCGAGCTGCTCGACACGATCTTCGCCGTGGGCCAGTATGTGCTGGTCTCGACCGTGCTGCGCGCGCTGCGGATTCCCCTCGATCCGGGCCTCGGCGGCTTCGAGGAGACCGTCGGCCGGCGCCCGCCCGGGCGCTAGCCGGAGACCCTCCGCTGCGCTCCCTGCCAGTACTTCTCTCGGAGCTTGAACTTCTGCAGCTTCCCCGTCGCCGTGCGGGGCAGGCCCTCCACGAACTCCACCGAGGTCGGGCACTTGAAGTGGGCGAGGCGCTCCCGGCAGAAGGCCATGAGCTCCGCCTCGCTGGCCTCGTGCCCCTCCCGGAGGACCACGAGTGCCTTCGGCGTCTCGCCCCACTTCTCGTGGGGCACGCCGATCACGGCGCACTCGAGCACCGCAGCGTGCTGGTAGAGGGTGTCCTCGATCTCGGGCGAGCTGATGTTCTCCCCCCCGGAAATGATCACGTCCTTCTTGCGGTCCACGATGTGGATCGAGCCCGTTTCGTCCCAGACGGCGAGGTCCCCGGTGTGGAAGAAGCCGTCGGGGATCGCCTCGGCCGTGGCTTCCGGCTGCCGCCAGTAGCCCGCGAAGACCACGTTGCCCCGGGCGCAGACCTCGCCCACGCTGCGATCGTCCCGCGGCACCGGCTGCCCCTCCGGATCCCGCAGCTCGAGGGTCACCCCCATGGCCGGCACCCCCGCCCGGGCGCGCCGTGCCCAGTCGTCGCGTCGGGTGTGGAAGTCGGGCCGATTCACGGTGAGGATGGGTGCCGTCTCCGTGAGCCCGTAGATCTGGATGAACTCGAAGCCGAGCTCCGTCTCGAGGCGCTCGATGAAGGCGGCCGGCGGGGGGGCCCCCGCCACCACGAAACGGGGCCGCGTGCGGACCCGGTGCCTCTCCCGCTCCGGGTAGTCCAGGATCGTCCGCAGCACCGCAGGGGCCATGCAGGCGAAGGTCACCCCCTCCTGCTCGATCAGCTCGAAGATCCGCCGG
>JALSIO010000566.1 GCA_026989995.1 Myxococcales bacterium | reverse complement strand
CCTGGCCGCGGCGGAAGCGGCCGAAGGGCTTGGGAGGCCCGCCTCGCCGCCGGCACCCGAGGAACCCCGCCCGGCGGAACCCGGCGCCGGGGAGGTGGCACGGGATCGTACGCGGGACCTCCCCCCAGTGACCGTGGCCGAGCCGGCCCCGGCGGCCGCCACCGACCGTCCGGGCGGGATGGGCCGGGAGCGGTCCGGTGAGGTGTCCGGGCGGGCCGCGGCCGGAGCCGTCGCGGCCGTCGTGCGAGAGCCGGGTCCAGGCGGGAAGGCGACCGCCGACACGGCCGACGCGCCCATGCACCTCGCCCGCGTGGAGCCGGCGGCTCGCGCCCCCGCGCCTTCCGCCACCGCGCGGCCCCGTGGTCCGGAAGGGCCCCGAGCCGAGCCCGCCCTGCGGCAGGAAGCCGCGCTGCCCCCCGCGCCGCAGCCCGTGCTGATCGCCATCAACGCCATTCCGTGGGCGGTGATCGAGATCGACGGCGAGGAGATCGGCGAGACCCCTCTCGCGCGGATCCCGCTCCTGCCCGGCCGCCACCGTTTCGTGGCCCGCTTCCCCGACGGGCGCGTCGTCGTCCGGGATGCGGAGGTCGACGCCGAGCACCGTCGCTTCGTCTTCGAGTAGCGGGGACGCACCCGGAGTGCGCGGGGCCGCTCGCGGCGGTGTCGCGACCCTCCCGCCATCGCGACCGGTCGGCTCGACAAGCCTCCCCCCAGCCGCTACGTGTCCCTCCGGTCGGGCCGTAGCGCAGCCTGGTAGCGCGCCTGAATGGGGTTCAGGAGGTCGCGAGTTCGAATCTCGCCGGCCCGACCACCGCGGTGGCGGATGCGCCCGACCGGGCGCATCGCGTCGACCCCGGCCATCCCCCCCGGCATGGCGCCCGAGCGTGGGCCGGCTCGTGACTCCCAGCGCGGCGCTCCGGGCCCGTGGGGCCTCCGGCCTTGCAGACGCGCTCGGATCCCCGCCCGGCCTGCTGGCGGGAGCGCGTGGTTCGCGAGCAGGCACGCATGCAGGCTTCGGCGATTCACGGCGGTCCTCCGCGAACGGGTAGCGGCCGCCTGTGTCCCGGCGCCATCCCCCACCGCAGCGGAGGTCGCGTGCCGAGCCGGACCACCCCCGGCGCTGCAGCGCCTCCTGCCTCCTTCGGGACGCGGCACCCCGTGATCCGGCCATCCGGAAGGGAGGGTCCGGCGAATCGTGACCCGCGCGCCGGGGCCGAGGCGAGGCTGGCCACGAGCTGGTGCACCGAGGCGCGAAAAGGACGCTCGTCGAGGCGGGCGAGGGCAGCGATCCAGCCCGCGGCGTGGCGGAGCAGCGCGGAGAGCGAGACGGCGAGGCCGGAGCTGCGGGCGCCCGTCATCCCGCAGAGGACGAGGGCCTGCCCGAGCAGAACCGCGAACAGCAGACACCTCGGGAAGCCGGGGGCCTTGAGTACGGCGATCTCCCGGGCCCGCTCGCGGATGGTGAACGCAGCGATATTGCCGGCGATGAAGACACGATGCAGAGCGTGATGAGCCCCACCCCGGCCAGGATCACGGAGACGAGGTCCTCGAGGGAGCCGGGAAGACTCCCGACGAAGCGACGCTCGGTCTGCTGGGTGGTGGGAGGTCGGGTCCGATGGGTGAGCCCGTCGATGGCGTCCATCACCGCGGCGACCGAGGCGCCGTCCGGTGCACGACGGAGATGAGCACCTCACTCGTGGCGCGATCGCGCAGGGCGGCGACCCCCGCCGGCGTCGCTCCCGGCGCGGAAGGTCGAAGAGCAGCGGGGGCAGGGCCACGTTGTCGCGGCGGGGAGGGCGGGGGTCGGGTTGAAGAACTGGAACACGAGCCCCGGGCCGGGCCCGCCACCGCGCGAGGGTATTCTCGTCGAGCCGGTCGATGCGGAAGCCCCCCACCCGGACCTCCCCTGCGGTCGGTCGATGCCCGCGAGCAGGTGGAGCAGGGTGGACTTCCCGGACCCGGAGGGGCCCATGACGGCCCACGAACTCGCCCCGGGCGATCTCGACCGAGACTCCGCGGAGGGCCTGCGCGCGGGTGGCACCCGCACCGCACACCCGGGTGACCGAGCGCAGCTCGACCAGCGGCCGGGAGGCTGCTTCCATGGAGCCCCGAAGGGTAGC
>JALSIO010000565.1 GCA_026989995.1 Myxococcales bacterium | reverse complement strand
GCCGCCCTTCACCTCGAGGACCAGGTATCCGCGCCTGGGATGGAAGACGATGAAGTCCGCCTCCGTCTCCTCCGGCCCGCGCCTACTGATCAACGCATCCCCTTGCCCACCACCCCGGCGCGAATCTCGAGGGGAGCCGGCCACGCCTGCGTCCTGCGACGCCACCAACCGCCGGCCATGCAAGACCAGCCAGTCGTGCGGAAGGCAGTCTCTGAACCTCCGAAACACATCCTTCTCGGAGTTCGGTGCGTCGGGATCGGGTTCGGCGGGGATCATGCGAGGCATGGACTGGCTCTCTGTCGTGGGCTCCTTCCGGCAACCCGAGCTGCTCCCGAAGTCGGCGATGGGCGGCTTCCGAAGGGCGATACCGGTCGGTGCCCAGACGGTCTTTTTCCCAGCGGGCGAAGCGGACCGGACCGAAACAGACGAAAGGCACTGTCTTCCACTTCGCAAGCGCGAATCTCGCACAAGCAGGTGTATATGCTAATGGCGCTCTCGAGGCGAATGCAAATGGCCTGTTCGGCCCTTCCGGGCTGGGAAGGGAGATCCCGGCTTTGCACTCGAAGGGGTCGGGGACATGCAACCGCTCCGTGTATCGATGATCGCTAGAGCTCTCCCGATCGCACCGGGGTGGCGACCAGAAAGCTCCCGCCCGCATCCCAGACGACCCTGTCTCGCGGTCTGCCCGGCACGGGTCGCGGCCAAAGAGCCTCGGAACCCGATCCCGCAGGGTTTCGCGCCAGACCGCGAGCCGGTGCGGGGTGGCGACCGCCGGTTCCGGCGTCGAAGTCCCGGCGGCGGAGCCTGGCGGCTCGTACCCGGCGGGGCGCTACCGGGCAGGTTCGAGCGCCGGGTCGGCACGGCCTGGTGCAAGCCCCACGGATCCGGACTCGCGCGGGAGGCTCGGCCCGCTCGCCGGAGAAGCAGGTGCAGCCCTTGGCTCCGCGCCCGCCTGCCCGCCCGGGCGGCGACGAGGGCCTCCTGGAGAGCCTCGCGCAGCCCCGCGTCCCCGCCGCGAAGGCCACCGCTCCCGTCTCCCTGCCTTCGCCTCCTCCCACCGGGATCTCCCGGATGGAACGGCGGCGCAGCACCCACGGCGGCCTGTCTGCGGCCCGGACAGGCCGAAGTCCGCGTCCCCGCTAGCTCGCGATCAGCAGGCGGATGCGGTTTCCCACGCGTTCGGCGTGGTCGGCGAGGTCACCGATCCAGCCGATCGTCTGGTACCAGAAGACCGTTCCCACGCCGAGCTCCGCCTCGATGGCGAAGAGCTTGCGGGCTGCGCGTTCGGCGATCGCGTCCGTATCGGTCTCGGTGCGGCAGAGCGACTCGATCATCTGCTCGACGCGCCCGACCTCCCGCCCGCGGAAGCCCGTCTCCACCAGCTCGTCGAGCTCGTCCACCACCGCCTCGGCCTGCTCGCACGCGGTGATCACCCGCCTCACGAGCTCGCGGAGTGGCTCGGCGAGTTCCGGTGGCACGGTCATGCCGCGCTGGTCGGCGAGGCCCGCCACGTCCTGGGCGGCGTCCGCGATGCTGTCCTGGGCGTCGAGGATCTCCAGCAGGTCCCGGCGGTCCATCGCCATGAGCAGGCGGCGGGGCAGATTCTCGCGGATCTCGTTCTTGATCTCGTCTGCCCGGTGTTCGAGCTCATCGATCTCCCGGCGGACTGCGGCGATGCGATCGCGGTCCCCCACCGCCATGGCCTCGAGGAGAGCCGTCATCTTCCTCGCGCACTCCACGGCGACGCGCATGTGCTCCTGCATGGGCTTGACGGGCGAGCGGCGGAAGAGGTTCTGGATCCAGGACATGTCAGCCTCCCAGCAGTCCCTTGAAGAAGTAGAAGAAGAAGACCGCGAGGATCGCGCCGGCCGGCAGGGTGACCACCCAGGAGACCACGATCGTACCGACCACGCGCAGGTCGAGTGCCCCGATCCCCCGCGCGAGGCCCACGCCGAGGACCGCACCCACCAGCGTGTGGGTCGTCGAGACCGGGATTCCGAGTCGCGAGGCGATCACGATGGTGAGCGCCGCGGAGAGCTCTGCGGAGAAGCCCCGGCTCGGCGTGAGCTCGGTGATCCGTCTGCCCACCGTCTCCATCACGCGGTAGCCGAAGGTGGCGAGCCCGACC
>JALSIO010000564.1 GCA_026989995.1 Myxococcales bacterium | reverse complement strand
TGCCACCAGGGTCCGCGGTGGCACGCGATTGCGTCGGGAGAGTCCGGAACCGTCGGCGAGCACCACCCCTTCGAGGGGGATGCCGAGCTCCCCGAGAATCTCCCGGAGCGCCCGGAGGCCGGCCTCGGTGTTCCCGGGCCCCTCGCCGCGCCCGAGGTGCTTGAGCAACGCCTCGGCGATCTGGTTGTTGCTGTACTTGAGCAGCCGCTCCACCTCCGTCCGCAGGGGCGGCCCGTCGAAGGCGAGGATCGGCCGGGCCCCGGCCGGGATCCGTCCCTCCCGCGTGGGCCCCACCACCTCGATGCCGAGTCCGGCGAGCTCGAAGCGAAGCACCGCCGCGGCATAGGCCACCGGGTCCGTCACGCTCCGGAACACCCGCTCCGGCTCCGCGCCGGCGGGGATCCGGCCGCCCAGCCGGAGTTCGATGCCCGTCGGGGTCGGGATCCGGTCCACCGAGACCGCGGGCCGGCTCCCCGGCGCGGCGGTGAGCACCCTTCCGACCAGGCGGAAGAAGGGGATGGGCGGGTCCACGGCCACGCGGGCGGGCTGCCCCGCGCTCGCCCCGGGTTCCACCCGGACCGCGAAGGCGCCGTAATTCACGGTGAACCCGGCCACCGGCGCGTGGTAGGCCCGCGGGCCCACCGGCTGCCAGTCCGGAAGCCAGTAGACCCGGTCGAAGACCGAGGTGTCGATGACCAGCCCGCCCTCGACCCGGCGGACGCCGCGCACGTGGAGATCGGAGGCGAGCCGGAAGAACTCCTCGGCCGTGAGCGCCGGATCGCCTCCCGCCTCGACGAAAAGCGTGCCCACGCGGCCCGCCGGATCGGGGCCGCGATCGGTGAGCAGCCGGGTCTCGAAGCGATGCGCCGGGCCGAAATGGTGCAGGGCGGCGACGGCGGTCAGGATCTTCTGGTTCGAGGCCGGGATCAGCGCCAGCGCCGGGTGGCGCGCGTAGAGGACCTCGCCGGTGGCGGCATCCACGACCAGGGCCGCGATCCGGGCGCCGGCGAGCCGCGGATCGTCGAGAGCCCGGTCGAGCCGCGCGCCGAGCGCGCCCGGCGCGGCGGCCGCCGCACCCGCGAGCAGCAGCGCGAGCGCCCCCCCCGCCCACGTGAGCGCGGCCGCCGCCGCTCCGGACCCCGGTGCGACCGGCAGCCGGCCGCGGCCCTGGCGTCGCGTCTGTCGGCGCACCCCCCCTCCCGCCGCGGTGCGGCCGACTGTGCGGCCGGCCTTCTTCCGGCCCCCGCTCCAGCCGTGTCGGGGTCGGCCCGCCCCCGCGATCGGTGGAGTTCGGCCGCTTGACGGGATCGAACCTATCCCTGAGCCTGCTGGCGGGCAATCCACGGGAGGCGCGGTGCTCAACGCCATCTGGCTGGCGCTCGTCCTGGGCTCCGTGGTCTACGCGGCGTTCCGGGGCGAGATGCGGGCGGTCTCCACCGCCTCCCTCGAGTCGGCCGTCGACGCGGTCGAGCTCGTCGTCCGCCTGGTCGGACCGATGATGCTCTTTCTCGGGCTCATGGCGGTGGCCAATGCCGGCGGGCTGCTGCACGCCATCGCCCGGGGACTGGCGCCCCTCCTCCGCCGCCTCTTTCCGGACGTGCCCCCGGACCACCCGGCCATGGGTGCGATGGTCATGAACCTCGCCTCCAACATGCTCGGGCTCGGCAACGCCGCCACTCCCTTCGGCCTGAAGGCGATGGTCGAACTCGAGAAGCTCAACCCCCATCCGGGTGTGGCCTCGGACTCGATGGCCCTCTTCCTGGCCATCAACACGTCGGCCATCACCCTGATGGCCCCCACCGGAACCATCGCGGTCCGGGTGGCGGCGGGAAGCGCCCAGCCCGAGGCGGTCTGGGTGCCGACGCTGATCGCGACCACCTGCTCCACGACCGCGGCGGTGCTCGCCTGCTTCGCCCTGCGGCGCCTGGGCCGGTACCGGTTGCCCCCGGCGGCACGCCCGCGCAGGCCGGCCGGTGTCGAGCCGGAAGGCCCCGGGGACGATCTCCCCGAGGCGGCACTTCCGCCCGAGCCCGGTCCGCCCACCCCCACGGGTCGATGGCTCTGCCTCGTGCTCCTGGCTGCGCTCGCGGCCGCGGCCGTTCTCGACGCCGCGCAGCGCATCCCCGCAGAGGGG
>JALSIO010000563.1 GCA_026989995.1 Myxococcales bacterium | reverse complement strand
TGACGGCGGCCCTGGCGATCACGGGAACCATCCTCTGGGCGCGGCCCGGCTCGCTGGTGGCCTGGTTCGTGCACCTCGCCTGCTTCATCGCGTGGATTCCCCTCTTCGCGGGACACCTCGCCCTCGCCCTCGTCATCCCGGGCACCCGGCCTGCGCTTCGGGGCATGCTCACGGGACGGGTGCACCGCGACTGGGCCGCACACCACCACCCCCTGTGGGTCGAGGAGGTCGAGGGGCATCCCCTCCCGAAGCCCGGTCGGCACCTCGAGCCGGTGCCCCCCGCGCCCGCCCCCGTGCCGAAGCCCCGGCCGGCGGTCCATGCGAGGCGCTAGAGCCGCCCTGCTGCTCCCCCCCCTCGCCACGCTGCTCCTCGCGCCGTCACCGGCCGCGCCGGAGGAGGAGCCGTCGGGGGGCGAGGCGCGCGAGGCGGCGCGCCGCATCGTGGACTGGCTCGACCGCGGTCTGCGCCCGCTGGTCTCCCCCGGGCCACTCGCGGCGGCCCACGCCGAGCTCGAGGGGATCGAGCGCTGCCGGAGCTGCCATTCCGCCCTCGGCGGAACGCCGCCCCAGCGCTGCTTCGAGTGCCACGAGGAGGTGGAAGAACGCCTGCGGGAGGCGCGGGGCGTGCACGGGGCCTTCCGGGCCCCCTGCGGAAGCTGTCACCCGGAGCACCGGGGCGCGGAGGCGGATCTGCTCGGCCTCGACCGGGAGGCGTTCGCGCACGACCAGGCCCTCTTCGCGCTCCGGGGCGTCCACGTCGGACTCGACTGCGAGGCCTGCCATCTCCGGGACGACCCCGAGACGGGACGGAAGGTGTTCCGGACGCTGGGGCTCGCCTTCGCCCGCTGCACCGACTGCCACCGCGATCCCCACCCCGCCGGCTTCGCCGGCGACCGGGACTGCGCGAGCTGCCACGACGAGTCGTCCTTCTCGCGCCTTCGCGCCGCGGCGCCGGCCGAAGCCGCCGGCGAGGCCGCGGCCTTCGACCACGATCGGGACACCCGCTTCCCGCTCCGCGGGATGCACCGCAGCGTGGACTGCGCTGCCTGCCACACCCCCGAGCGGCGCGAGGCGGCCAGGCGCTCCGGGAGCCCGCCCGGTCGCAGCGTGCCGCGGGACTGTGGCGGCTGCCACGAGGATCCCCACCGCGGCCGCCTCGGGGACCGCTGTGGCGACTGCCACCGGGAGCAGGGCTTCCGCCTTCCCGAGGTCGCCTTCGACCACGACCGGGACACCGACTTCCCCCTCGACGCCCTCCACGGGCGCCTGGCCTGCAGCGAGTGCCACGCCGACGCCGGTTTCGAGGCGGCCGGCACGCGGTGCGCCGACTGCCACGAGCTCGCCGCCGGCCTGCTCGAGGGGCGGGTGGGCGCGACCCGGGGCGAACCCGATCCCCACGCCGGACGCCTCGAGTGCCGGGACTGCCACGCGGAGGCCATGGCGGAGCCCACTCTCTCCGACTACGCGGCGGCCTGCACGCGCTGCCACCCGGAGAGCTACGGCGAGCTGCTGCTGAGCCGCCGCAGGATCCTCGACGGCCTGCTCGTCCGGGCGGAGGCAAGGCGACGCAGCCGGGAGCTCGCCCGCCGGCGTGGGGAGTCCGCCGAGGCGGCGGGCCCCGGCGAGGCCGAAGCCCTCGTCCGGCTCGCCGAAAGCGGCGCCCACAACCCCGATCTCGCCGAACGCATCCTGCGGGCGGCCCTCGACCGGAGCCCTCCCGGGAATCCGGGAGGAGATCCTCGTTGAACGACACCATCCTCGACGCGCCGACGATGCGCCCGCGCGCCGGGCACGACCTCCCGGACGGGATCCGGGGCGAGGTCGCGGCGCTTCGGCTCGCCGATCCGAACCTCGAACCCGTGCGCCGGGCTCTTCTGGACGGGCGCCGCCTCGGGCTCGACGAGGCCCTCGCCGGCCTCGCGACCCCGGATCTCTTCGGCCTCGCCGGCCTCGCGCACGCGGTCAAGCGCGCGCGCTTCGGCGACGTGGTCACCTACGTGCTGAATCGCCAGCTCAATCCCACCAACGTGTGCGTGCTCGACTGCGCCTTCTGCGACTTCGCGGCCCGGCCGGGCGCCGCCCATGCCTACGAGCTTTCGGAGGAGGAGATCGCCGCCGCGGTCCGGGGCCCGATCC
>JALSIO010000562.1 GCA_026989995.1 Myxococcales bacterium | reverse complement strand
CAGCGCGCGAAGTACCGCGGCGGGCGGCGCGAGCCCATCGGGACCGACCACCTTGATCCCGTGGTCGGTGGGGGGATTGTGGCTGGCCGTGAACACCAGCGCCCCCGACGCGCCCTCCTCCCGAACGTGGTGCACGACCACCGGCGTGGGCGTGACCCCTCCTGCGACGCGCACACGGAGCGGGAGATCGGCCAGGACCTGCGCCGCGAGGGCGACCATCCGGGACCCGAACCAGCGGGTGTCGTGGGCGAGCACCACGAGCGGCCGTGCCCCGGCCCGGCGCCCCTCCGCGTGGATCCATTCGCCGGCACCGCGGGCCAGCGCCCGGACCCGCCCGGCGCTCAGGTCGAGGCCGAGCACCCCCCGGAATCCGCCCGCGCCGAGATGCAGGGCCACCGGGGGACGCCCCTCACCCCGATCTGCGGCCGAGGCGCTCCTCGAGCCGACGGGCCACGAGCGGCGGGACGAACTCCCGGATGTCCGCGCCGAAGCGCACGAGCTCCTTGAGACGGGAGGAGCTCACGTAGAAGAACTGCTGGCTGGTCATCATGAAAAGCGTCTCGAACTCCGGGTAGAGATGCCGGTTCATGAGGGCCATCTCGAACTCGTACTCGAAATCGGACATGGCCCGGAGCCCCCGGATCACCACCCCCGCCCCGATCTCCCGGGCGTAATCGACGAGCAGGCCGTCGAAGGAGGTGAGCTCGATGCCCGGGAGGTCGCCGATGGCGTCGCGGAGCATCTCCAGCCGCTCCTCGACGGTGAAAAGCCCCTTCTTCTCCACGTTGTGGGCCACGGCCACCACGAGGCGCTCGAAGACGCGCCGCGCGCGGTGGATGAGGTCGAGGTGGCCGTTGGTCACCGGGTCGAAGCTCGCGGGAAAGAGGGCGAGGGGGTCGCTGCGGTCGGGCATGCTCTCCTCCGGCGCGTCGGGTCCCGGCCCCGGGCGGTTCGGACCCGGGCGGCGGCGCGACAGCCAGACGATCCGGGTGTCGCCGTAGGTCCTCTCCCGCGCGGGCTCCAGTCCGGCGGCAGACGCTACCGGATCCCGGCGATCGGTCTCCACCACGACGAGCCCCCCCACGACCAGAAGGTCGCGCGCGATGGCGCCGAGCAGCGCCGCGAGCTCCGCCGCGGGGCTCCCGTACGGCGGGTCCACGAAGACCAGATCGAAACGGCGGCCCTCGGCGGCGAGCCGCGCGCAGGCGGTGGAGGCCGGGCACCGGAGCACCCGCGCGCGCCCCTCGAGCTCGAGCTCGCGGAGATTGCGGCGCAGCACCTCCGCCACCCGCTCGTCGCGCTCCACGAAGACCGCCTCGGCCGCACCGCGGGAGAGGGCCTCGATGCCGAGGCTCCCGCTGCCCGCGAACAGATCGAGCACCGCAAGACCGCTCGGGTCGCCGAAGGAGGAGAACACCGCCTCACGGACCCGATCCGCGGTCGGTCGCACACCCCTGCCGGGCGGAACCCGCAGGCGGCGCCCCCGGAGGACACCCGCGATCACCCGAAGCCCGCGGCCGGATCCCCTGCGCCCGGCCATCGATGCCCTCCTCCGCGATGCCGCCGTCCGGAGGCGAGGCGTAGCGGAGGGCCGCGCACACCGCACGGACGGACGCCCGCGAGATGTCCCGAGCGCCCGTCCGCACTCGGGGAAGTCACCATTCCCCGGATCGGATGACCCGCGGTCCGTCCGCGGGGAGGTGCTCGCGGGTGACTCATCCGGGCGACTTGCTACCGTTGGCGCCCGATCGTCGCCGGGTGCGGGGCGTCGGCCTCGGCCCCCTATCAGGTCACCTTCGAGACGACGTTTCACCGCGGCCCACGCGAGGCGGAACGGGAATGAGGAGAAGCCGATGGCGAGTGCAGCCGTTCAACGTGCGAAGCGCAAGCTCCCCGAGCGGATCGCCCAGGTCCGGGGCGACCGTTCACAGCGCCAGTTCGCCCGCGATCTCGGCGTGTTTCAGCAGAACGTGAACCGCTACGAGAATGGGACGACGCCCCATACCGATTTCCTGATCACCCTGGCGCTCAAGGAGAACGTCTCCATCGACTGGCTCCTCCTCGGTCGGGGTCGGATGCGGCGCAGCCGCTGATCGCGCGCTCGACCCGAGCCGGCCCCCGGCCCGGCGGCCCACCAG
>JALSIO010000561.1 GCA_026989995.1 Myxococcales bacterium | reverse complement strand
CTCGAAACACCGGAAGAAGGGAACCCGGCGCGGCAGCGCGCGACCTCCGCGGACTGAGCCGACGGCTCCGCTGCGGTCGCCTCCTCCGGACATCCCGCGCGGATTCGACGTCACGGGAGATTCCCGGACCGACCGAAAGACCCGCCGGACTTGCCACCGTTTGGAGAACAGGGCGGAGGTCGGGCCGCTTGGAGACCGGGCGCCGCCGGCCCTGCGGCGGCGGGAGCAGCCCGCACCCCGCCCCGACGGTGGCCGTCCCGCGGAGCCGGGAGTGGCGTGGAGCGCCCTCGGCGGAGCGATTCCGGCCGATTCTGCCACGGGAGGGGCCCCAGGGACACTCAAGTCGAAGGGGCTCGGAGGTGAAACGTGCCGAAGCGGATGGCTTCCGGGGCTCGGACCGTGTGCGCCGCCCTTGCCAGTCTCCTGCTCGGGCCCGCGTCCGCGCATGCGGTGACGTTCCAGAGCTGGCCGACGAGTGCCCGGCTTTCGAGCGCGAACCGTACCCTGGTGGCGGCGCCGAACCCGCCGGCTCCGGCCGGACCGGACGCCTCCACGGGCATCCTCGCGGCCGATGGCGCCCTGCTCGTCCCTCCGGGCCCCCTCGACGCGGTCGCGATCGCCATCTCCGACCTCTCGAAGGGCATCATCGCCGCCGGCGCCGCGTTCACGGGCTCGGCCCGCGCGCCGGCAGACAATCGCCTCTTCGACCTGTTCGGCGGCGCCGCGGCCACCTAGATCGACGAGCTCGCCGTGACCTCCGGCGGCCTCGCCGAGGGAACACCCGTGGACGTGCGCTCCGTCTTCGACCTCGCCTACTCCGCCGGGGCCGGAGTGAGCTTGGGTTCCATCGACGGCGCGAACTTCGCCCGGAGCATGGCGGACGTGCAGGTCGTCGCCAACGGCGTGGTGGGCATCGACCAAAACGCGAACCGCCTGCTCGACGACCTCGAGTCGGGCTCCTTCCTGCAGACCGGCCTTTTCTCCGGCGACCAGCACGCCGCGTTCACGATCTCGACGACGGTGGGATCGCCCTTCCAGCTGGCGGTGGTGGTCGACGCAGACGCCGTGGGTGCCGTGCGTCCGAGCGCAGGTGCGCCCGGCCTGAACGGCGCCGCCCACGCGGAGAGCTTCCTGGCGCTTTCCTTGGGTGCCGAGGTGGTGGACATCGAGGCGACCATCGCCTCGGCCCTGGTCGGCGGGCCCTTTCCGCTCGCGGCGTTCGCGAGCCCGGCGGCGGCGCAGGGGGCGCTGCCCGCGAACCCGCTCGCGGTGCCCGAACCGCGCGGCCTCCTGGAGCTCGGGCTGCTCGGCCTGGTGGCAGTCGCCGCGTGCCGCCCGCGGTCGCCCCGCGGCTGAGACTCCCGCAACGGTCATCTTCGCGGAGTCGTCGGCCCACGGAACCCGCCTTCGGGGGCTCCGATCCTTCCGGATGCGTGCCAGGTGGGTCCCGGAGCCCACCGACCGGGGGGCGCGGAGCGCGGCTACGCCCGGGGCGGCCCGAGCTCGAGCCACAGGCGCAGGTGGTCCGGCGCCGCACCGGGGGAAAGCGCCAGCCAATGCGCGGCCGTGCCTCGCCGGACATGTCGCCGCGCCCTCCGGCTCGGACCTGGTGCCGCGGGTCACACGCAGCCCGGGCAGGTCCCAGGTCGTGGCCCGGGGATCGGGCGCCTCCGCGTCGGGGCCGGCCTCGATCTCCCAGCCGAGGTCGATCTCTGCCTCTCGCAGCCCCTGCAGGCCGCCGTGAACGGTCACGTCGAGCCGGTCGGGTCCCGCGACCGCATCGAGGGGCGCATTGGAGACGTGCCTGATCCAGCCGACACCCCCGTCAGGGCGGCGCCAGTGGACCGTGGTCGGGTGGTGCTGCCAGTGGATGGAGCGGCCACCGGTGTGCTCGCCGCCGATCACGCGGTCTACCGACAACTAGGCCGTGGCCAGGCGCCGCGGGTGCGCGCGGATCACCTGCTCGACGCGCCGCTCGCCGGCGAAGGCCCGGAGGCCCCGGCGGAGGTCCCCAGGGGGGCGCGAGCCGAGCTCATCGACCAGGATCGCCACGCAGTAGTCGTGGCCGTGCGCTACGTCCGAGGAGATCGGCGGAAGCGGAGGCTCCGCGTCGGACGCTGGGGCCGTGATCCATAGGCCCACAGAG
>JALSIO010000560.1 GCA_026989995.1 Myxococcales bacterium | reverse complement strand
CAGGGCGGTGAGGGAGGCCGCGATGCCCGCGGGTCCGGCGCCCACCACCACGAGGTCGAGCCGGTCTCCCTCGCCGATGCCGGGGAGCTTCCGGATCGCCTCCACGGCCCGCCGCCCCTGCTCCGCGGCGTTCCGGATCAGTCCCATCCCCCCGAGCTCGCCGGCCACGAAGATGCCGGGCAGGTTGGTCTCGAAGTTCGGGCCGAGCCGCGGGATCTCCACACCGCGGGTCTCCGTTCCGATCGCAAGTGAGATGGCGCCGGTGGGGCAGGCGCGCTGGCAGGCCCCGTGACCGATGCAGTGGGTCGGGTTCACCAGCTCCGCCTGGCCCCCGACCACGCCGAGCACATCGCCCTCGGGGCAGGCTCGCGCGCAGGCGCCGCAGCCCATGCACACCGTTCGATCGATCACGGGGTGCAGTGAGACCGGTTCGGAGAGCCCGGTCTCGCGGGAGCGCTCGAGTGCCCGGAGGCTCGCGCGCTCGGAGCTCCTCCGGGCCCGGAAATAGCAGAGCAGGAGCAGGGCGAGCGGTGCGGCGTAGATCAGCGCCTCGGTCGGCACTCCGGCCAGCGGATCGTTCACGCTGCGGCCCCCGTCTTCCGGGGGCATCGCCGGGACCGGGCCCGGGGGATGTGAGGGCGCTCACCCGGCGGCGCGGGATGGCGACGCACGGGCAAGCGGGGTGCAGCACGTGCGCGGGCTAGAAGTCGTAGCGGAGTCCCACCTCCACGACGAGGTCGTTTTCGTCTCCGGAGCCCGGAAAGAGCTCCCCGCGCACGCTCCGGTAGCGGCCTTCGATCTCGCCGGTGAAGGCCCCCCAGCCGAGGTCGATCCGGAGGCCTGGCTCGACGGTGAGCCGGTCGTCCCGCCCCCCGGCTCGCTCTGCGCTCAGCAGCAGCAGCGGCACGAGACGCACGCGCCGCCCGAGGCGGAAGCGCACGTCGGCGAGGAGCAGGAGAAGGTCGGAGAGGTCTCCGTCGCGCGCGCTGGCGGTGAAGGTCGCCACCTCGCCCCACCCGAGGAGGTCGCTGGCGACGAGCTGGCCGAAGAAGCCGAGCTCGAGCCCGGTTCCGTCGAAGCCCTGGACATCGCCGTCGCTCGCGATGCCGGCGAGGTCGGAGAGCTCGAGCTCGGCGGTGAGGTGGAGCCGGTCTCCGAGCCCGCGGCTTCCCCCCAGCCGGACGATGCGCGAGCGCGCGGTGCGCGCCCGGGCGAGGGATTCGAGATCCGCCTCCGGCCGGGCGCGCCGAAGCTCGTCCAGATCGTCGAAGGTCGTCCCGAGCAGGGCGTTTTCGAGGGTCAGCTCGGGGAGGTGGCGTTCGTCGGCGGCGAGGTAGAGGTCGGTGCGGTCGCCCGCGCGGAAGCTCGCGTGGAAGGCGAGCACGTTCAGGCGGTCGAAGAGGAGGTCCCAGTCGGCGAAGGCCCACGCGAAGAGCCGCTCCCCGGAAAACCGCAGCTCGCCGCCCACGGCCTGTCGGTCGGTGCGCCCGTGGCTCCACTGCTGCGTGGCGTGGAGGTCGAGGTCGAGACCGGGCCGGAGCTCCCGGAGGCCGACGCCGGCTCCGGCGAACACGCGCCCGGTGCGGACGCGGTTCGAGACGAGGGGCTCCGTGGGGAAGCCTCCGAAGGCCCGGAGCTCGACCCGCTCGCCGAGCCGCCCGTGGAGCTCGAGTCCGTCGAAGCGCCCGGTCACCCCGAAGCGGTTGCCCGTCTGGCGGCCGAAGCTCAAAGCCAGGCCCTGCTCCGGGAGGGCGAGCCCCACCCCGAGGAGCCGGACCCGTCCGACGTCGTCGGAGCGGTTTCCGAGGTCGAGGAGGTAGGACCCGGAGACCTCGGTGGCGAGCTCGAGCGGCCCCGCCCGGCCGTGGCTCCGGAGGTAGAGATCCCCGTAGAGGGAGGAGTCGAGCACCTGCTCGCCGGCCAGCCGCGTGCGCCGGGTCTCCCGCCGGTAGCCGGTGTAGAGGCTCCCCGACGTGCGGAACCCGCCGGTTCCGGTGTCTTCCCGGGGGAGGCGGAGCGGCGCCGGCCGCACCGCGGCGCGGGCGAGCAGGGCCTCCAGGCGCTGGCGGACGCGGTCGCTGGCCTCGCCCTCGGGCCACTCCGCGAGATAGCGCTCGTACTCGGCCCGCGCGTGGGCGAGCTGTCCC
>JALSIO010000559.1 GCA_026989995.1 Myxococcales bacterium | reverse complement strand
CCCGGGGGATCGCTGGCCTCTCGGGCGCAAGCTCCGCCGGCTCCTCGGGACGGCGGGCCCCGCGCTCGCGCCCTACGAGCGCGAACTCCTGGCAGCCGAGGGGATGCTCCGCGACGCGGGCTCGGCAGCCGAAGGTGAGGCGCGGCTTCGCGGGCTCGCCCGCACCCACCGGAGCCGTCCCGAAGCGCTCCGGGCCCTGGGCCGGCACCTGGCGGCGCGGCGCGGCGACTTCGCGGCTGCCGGGGAGGCCTTCGTCGAGGCGTACCGGCGCTCCCGAGACCCGGAGGACGCCTTCCTGGCCGGGCGGGCCCTCTTCCGCGTGAACCGGACGCGGGCGCGTTCCTGGTTCGCCCGGATCGCCCCGGAACACCGCGCGACCTTCCCGCGGCTCGCCTGGTTCGAGGCGGAATACCTCCTCGAAGACGGGGCCCCGCCGGCGGCGCTCCGCGACGCCCGGTCGCACCTCCTCCGCTACCGGAACACCGAGGACGGACGACGCCGCGCCGAGGTGGACGAGACCCTGGCACGCCTCGCCGAACGCCTGGGCGAGCACGGGGAGGCCCGCCGCTGGAGATCGAGCGCCGCGGCCCGGAGGCAGGCGACCGCGCGCTCGCTTCTCGACCGGGCGCGGGCCGCCTGGCACGCGGGCCGGCTGGCGGAGGCGCGCTCGTTCCTCGACCGGAGTGAATCCGAGGACCCGGGGCAGGTCGCGGCGGCCGAGCTCCGCGCCCGGATCGCCGCGGCGGTCGGAGACCGGGACGAGCTTCTCACGGCCCTCCGGACCCTGCGGAGCCTCATCCCGGACCTGCGCGACGCGGTGGCCGCCGAAAACCGCCTGCGGGCCGAGCTCGGCCTCCCGCTGCTGCCGCCGCGCTCCGCGGAAGCCCTGGTGGGCGACCCGCCGCCGCTCCCGACGGGCGCGTCGGGGCCGGCACCTCCGCGGAACGCCGGTTGACACCCTTCGGCGCGACTGGCTACGCTGCGCTCCCCAAACCGTGCTCCCATCGTCTAGCGGTCTAGGACGGGGCCCTCTCAAGGCTCAAACACGGGTTCGAGTCCCGTTGGGAGCACCACCGCGCCCGGCGCCCCGCGCGCGCCGCGCCCCGGCCCGAGGCGGGAGCCCGATCGGTGCCGTGCCGGGAACCCGTCGGGGCGCCGGGAGGCACGTGGCCGGTTTCGCCTTCCTCTTCCTCGATTGCGAGTTCGGCGGCCTCGACCCCGAGCTCCACGACATCACCGAGATCGGCGCCATCCTCACGGACTACCGCCTCGCGGAGCTCGCCAGCGGCGAGTGGAAGGTGCGCGCCCGCCCGGAACGCATCACGCCCGAGGCCGCCGAGATCTTCGGCTACGACCCCGAGCTGTGGGAGCGCGAAGGGGTGCCGCTGCGCAAGGCCCTCGGGGAGCTCGTGGCCCTGCTTCCCACCGACCGGACCGTCGTGCCGGCGGGCCAGAACGTCCGGATGGATGTGGCCTTCCTCGAGCGGGCCTTCCGCAACTGCGGGATCCCCTGGCCCTTCGACTACCACGTGATCGACCTCGCGACGCTCTTCTACGCCTGGTCGCTGGTCCACGGCGAGGAGCTCGGCGCGCTCTCCCTCCGGCACGCGGCGACCCGCGCGGGGCTGGCGGACGGATCGATTCCCCACCGGGCGTTGGGCGATGCCCGCCTCACCCTCGAGACCTTCCGCCACTACATCGGCTGCCTGGCGCCGCGCGCCCGGGAGGAGGAATCCGCGGCCCCGCCTCCCACTCCGGACCCCACCCCGGGCGGCGACGGGCCCTGAGCAGCCGCGGGGCCGAGCCGTGCGGCCCATTTCGCGAGCGCTGCGCGGTCGATCCGCGCGAGGGCCGGCACGAGCAGCCGCGCGAGGAGCCCGCCCGGCCGGAAGCAGACGGCCGAACCGAAGTCGATCAGCACCGGGTGGCCCGCGTCGTCCACGAGCACATTGCTCCGGTGGCGCAGGTCGAGGTGGACGACGCCGCGGGCGTGCATCCGGGAGAGCGCCGCCTCGAGCTCGGCCAGGAACCCGGGCGGGACCTGGCCGGCCAGGCGCCGCGACATCCGGCGACCCGGGCGGTATTCGAGGGCGAAGGCGAGCGGATCGATCCAGCCGAGGAAGCGCGGCACCGCCGGGTCCCCGGCGAGCACCTGC
>JALSIO010000558.1 GCA_026989995.1 Myxococcales bacterium | reverse complement strand
CACCCCGCGCTCTTCGAGCTCCCCGTGCGCGGCGCCTTCGTGACCTGGCCGGTCGCCAACCAGATCGGCCGCTTCCTCGCCGAGGCACTCGGCGTGCGCACCTGGGTGGCCGGCGGCGCCACGGTGGCCCAGAGCGCCGTCTACCTGGCCGTCAGCCTCGGCTGCGATCCGATCCTGCTGATCGGCCAGGACCTCGCCTTCGCCGATGGCCGGATCTACGCGGGCAACACGCCCTACGAGGGGATGGGCTACCGCAGCGAGGGCCGGGGGCGCTTCTCGTACACGGGTTGGATGCAGAAGGCCGTCCTGCTGAAGCAGGAGCACCTCCTGCCGGGGGGAGCCGGCGGCGAGCACGAAGTGCGCGACCTCGTGGAGGTGGAGGGCTGGGACGGTCGCCCCGTGCCCACCACCGTGGCCTACGCCTCCTTTCGGGAGCACTACCGGGACATCGGCCGCGATCTCCGGACCCGCGGCATCCGCCTCGTGAACTGCACGGAGGGGGGCGCGCGCATCCCGGAGCTTCCGCACCGGAGCTTCCGGGAAGCGCTTTCGGAATGGGCCGTGCAGCCGGTGCGCGCCTCGGAGGCAATCCGGCAGGTGCTCGCGGACTACCGCCCGCCGTCGCCACAGGTGTTCGCGAAACCCCTCAAGCGGGCTCGCCAGGTTCTCGATGAGATCGAGGCGAAGGCCCGCCGGGGCCTGGAGCGGGTGCGGGGGGCCGAGCGGCGGATCCGCTCCGCCCGGACCCCCCAGGTCCGGCTGGAGGCACTGCGGCAGGTGGCCCGGGTGGAGGAGCGCATGCGCGCCGCACTCGGCCAGCTCGAGTGGGTGGACGCCGTGATCCAGCCCGAGATCCACGAGGCGCTGCGCGCCGGGGCCGGGCGGGGGTGCGGGCCGCCGCTTCCGGAGGAGGCGGTGGCGGAATGCGAGCGCCTGCTCCGCGCCGCCCTGGTGGGGGCGGAGCGCGCCCGGGAGCTTCTGGCGCGCCTCGAGGAGCGCTGGCGGGCCCTCGCGCAGCCGGAATCCGGCACCGAGCGAGGAGCCTGCCGTGAAGATCCTGATCGTCGATGACTCCTCCGCCATGCGGAAGATCGCCCGGCGGACCCTCCGCCAGGCCGGCTACGAGTCCGCCGAAGTGGTGGAGGCCGGTGGGGGCGGTGAAGCCCTCGCGGCGCTCGACGAGGGCCCGGTGGACCTGATCGTGAGCGACCTTCACATGCCCGGGATGGACGGCCTCGAGCTCGTCTCGCAGGTCCGGCGCCGGGAAGACGGCCGGAACGTGCCCATCGTCATCGTCACCACCGAGGCCGGCGAGCAGGCCGTGCGCGCGGCGCTCTCGCGCGGGGCGAGCGGCTACGTGGTCAAGCCCTTCACGCCGGAGAAGCTCGAGGCCGTGCTCGGGCGGGTGCTTCCCTCCTGAAGCCGCCCCGGCCGCCCGCGGAGGCCGCACCATGGCCGCCACCGTCGAGCTCCCCGAGGAGGCCCGGAAGCTCCTCGAGCGCTACGCGGAGAACCTCTCCGGGGACCTCGAGGCGCTCGTGGACACTCCGGTGCGGGTGAGCCTCGAGGCGGCGGGGCTCCTGGATGCCCGGGCGGCCGCGGCCGAGGCCGGCGAGGGGGTCCACGCACTCCTCGAGCCCAAGGGAGGCGGCGAGCCCCTTCACGTCTGGGTTCCGGCGGCCGACGCCGTGACCCTCGGCGGGCTCCTGCTCGGCCAGGACGCCGACGCGATCCGGGCGGCCCGCAAGTCCGCCCCCGAGCAGGAGGTCGTGGACGCCTTCGGCGAGGTCCTCAACATGGCCGGGGCGCTGCTCGGGCGCGTGCTCGCCGAGGGCGTGGGGGCGCCGGAGCTCGAGCGCGGGGAGATGCGGGTGCTCCCCCCCGACGGCGGCGAATTCCTGCCACCCGGGGCCTGCCTGCGCATCCGCTACGCGCTCCGGCCCGAGGGGCTCGACCCGGGGCACCTCGACCTCTTCGTGCCCCAGGATGTGGCCGCGGGATGGTGGACGCTTCGCGGGGCTCCGGTGGCCTCCGGGGCCGGCGCGGAGGCGCCCGACGGGGGCGAGAGTTCGGCGTCGCTCGCGGTCTTCGAGGGCGACCCGGACGAGCGCGACCGGGTGGAGGACCTCGGCGAGGAGCTCGGCTTCGAGGTGGTCG
>JALSIO010000557.1 GCA_026989995.1 Myxococcales bacterium | reverse complement strand
ATCGGACGAGGACGGTGGCCAAGTCGGTGTGCAGCGCGCTGCTGAGCAGCGCACCGGTTCTGCTCTACTAGGGCCCGTACGGTCTCGGGCGGGTCCGGAAACGATGGGGAGTCTTGCCATGGGGCGGAAGAGGAATGCCATGGTCGATCCGCGGACGGGACACCGCCTGGTGAGCCGCCGGGACTTCATTTCCCACGGGCTTCTGGCGGGGTTGGGGATCTTCACGGCGCCCGCGTGGACCTCCCTCCTCCGCTCGGGAAGCGCCCGGGCGCAGGGCCTCGACTGCGGAATCGCCACCGGTGGAGCCGGCAAGATCCCCTTCGTCTGCTTCGATCTCGCCGGGGGCGCCAACATCGCGGGCTCGAACGTGCTCGTGGGAGGGCAGGGCGGGCAGCTCGACCTGCTCGCGACCGAGGGCTACGAGAAGCTCGGACTTCCGGTGGAGATGATGCCCGACCGGGCCGGGCAGGTGGACACCGAGCTCGGAATCGCCTTCCACGCGGACAGCGCCTTCCTTCGCGGGATTCGGGCCCGGACCAGCGCGACGACGCGCGCCAACGTGAACGGAGTCGTCTTCTGCGCCCGTTCCGACAACGACACCGGCAACAACCCCCACAACCCGATGTACGGGATCTACCGGGCCGGCGCGGACGGCGAGCTCGTCGCGCTCATCGGGACCCGCAGCTCCGACTCGGGCGGCCGCTCCGCGGCTCCCATGTCGATGATCGACCCGAGCGTGCGGCCGACCAAGGTGGATCGCCCCCGGGATGCCACCGGCCTCGTCGACACGGGGAAGCTCGTCGAGCTGCTGAGCCAGGAGGACGCCACGGCGGTGATGAACGCCGTCGAGCAGATCAGTCGGCTCAAGGTGGCGGGGCTCTCCGAGGAACAGATCGTCCGCGACCTGATCGCCTGCGGCTACATCCACAGCGCGGAGGTGGTCGCCCGCTACGGCGACCCGAGCCTTCTCGACCCGGAGCGCGATCCGGCGATCGTCGGCGGCGAGGGGAGCATCTTCGGCCCGGACGAGCTCCGCGACGGATCCTTCCGACGCACCGCCTCCATCATGAAGCTCGTCGTGGGGGGCTTTGCCGGCGCCGGAACCGTCGAGCTCGGCGGCTACGACTACCACGACAGCACGAGGGCCACGGGGGAGCGCCGCGACTTCCGGGCCGGCGAGGCCATGGGGGCGGTTCTCGAATACGCCGCCCGGCAGGGCCGCCCCGTGGTGGTCTACGTCTTCAGCGACGGTTCGGTGGCGAGCAACGGCGAGCTCGACGAGTCGGAGGACGGGCGCGGAAAGCTCATCTGGAAGGGGGACAACTCCTCCACCGCCGCCACCTTCATGCTCGTCTACGATCCCGCCGGCCGCCCCCGGCTGAGCCGCGAAGGCGCGGAGCAGGTCGGCTGGTTCCGGCCGAACGGATCCGTCGAGACGGCTTCCTTTCCCGGTGCGGGGAACGTCGACCTCCTCGTGGAGACCGTGGTGCTGAACTACATGGCCCTGCACGGCGAGGTGGGTCGCTTCCCGCAGGTGCTCCCGGGCCACGGGCTCGGCAGCGCGAGCGAGCTCGACGCCCTCGTGGCCTTCGAACCCATCCGAACCGGCTGAGCCGCCCCGCGGGCCCGCGATCCCGGGCCCGATCCCGGCAGGGGAAGGCGGCCCGAAGCCGTCGCCGAGAACCCCTGCGCGCACAAGAACCCCTGCAACCCCTGCGGAGCCGGAGCGCGTCGACCCGTGCCGGTTCAAACAGCCCGCCTCGTTCTCGCTCCCGGCCTCCGGGCGAAGCGATCTGCTCCGCCTCGGCGAGAAGCTCTGGAACGATCCGGGGTTCAGCAAAGCCGGAACCATCTCCTGTGGAAGCTGCCACGGGGACCGCTACCTGCTGATGAACGACACCTTTGCGAGGCCGTATCCGCACTACGTCGCCATGCCCCACCAGATGGCAGGCGTGGACGAGGTCACCGCGGCAGAGATGGTGCAGTTCTGCATGTTGCAGCCGATGGGAACGGACCCGCTTCCCTGGAACTCCCGTGAGCTCAAGGCGCTTACGGCCTATGTCGAGCACATCCAGGCGGGCTTCCGCCCCGGGGCCGCCTCGGCCGCGAACCCCTGTGCGGGACGAAACCCGTGCAATCCGTGCTCGATGCACAACGCCTGCAAT
>JALSIO010000556.1 GCA_026989995.1 Myxococcales bacterium | reverse complement strand
GACCGCGCGCGCTCCGGCACGCGGCGATCGGGCGGACCGGCGCCCCGCCACGGTGCGCCAGGGTGTAGCCCTCCACCCGGGCCCCGCCTGCGTGCTCCACCGGGGCAGGTCTCCGCGGGAGCTCGCGGCCGGTGAGCTCTTCGCGCCTGCGCCCGGCGAGCCCGAGGGTCGGGGCGCGATGGAGCTCGAGTCGATGGCTCAACATCTCGGTCTCGCGGATCTCGACACCCGCCCGCAGGTGCACCAGGCGCTCCTCGTCGATGCCCGCCGCCCGCGTGGCGGCGAGCGAGCAGACGATCAGGCCCGCGGCCATGTCCACCCGGGGATTGGCGTTCAAGTAGAGGAGGGAGATCATCGGATTCGCCGGCGAGGGCGTGCCGGTGGCTTCGGCGTCGGGGGCCTCGCGGATCCAGGCGTGCGGGTTCTCGCGGGCCACCTCGGCGAATCGCGCCCGGAGCTCCGCGATCCTCCGGTGGTTCTCGTCGAGGGATCCGCGGCGGGCGAAGCGCAGGGCGCTGCCGATCGCGGCGAAGACGTCGCTGGCGCTGGTCATGCCCCGAGCGAGCTCCGCCCCGTAGATAGATGGGCGCGTCCTCGGCGATGCGCCGGTCCGGCGCGCCCGGAGCCTCGGACTCCCGGAGGCTCACCCCGAGCCGGGCGGCGCGTCCGGCGGTGCGCCCGATCTCGGTGCCGGTGACCAGCGCCGTCTGCAGCTCGCCCCGTGCGATCCGCGCCGCCCCGTCGAGGACGCAGGCCTGGGAGCGGTTCCCGCCGTACGGCGTGCCCACGGTGGAGGCCGAGGTGGCATTGAGGCGGCGGGCGAACGCCCGCCCCGGGTCTCCGTAGCCCCAGGCGCCCCGCAGGACGTAGATCCCCTCGGCCTCGCCGAGGCGCTTGGGAGCGCCGGCATCCCCTCCCGCCCGGACGGGCGCTTCGAACATGAGCTCGAGAGGCTCCGCGGCCCTCGTCGGGTCGTACTCCCGCGGGAGCACCTGGCCCCCGCCGGCCACCACCGGAAGGCGCTGCGCGCCCATCCGCTCTCCTCCCCTCCCCTCGCCCTCTCCCCTCCTGGTCCGCGCCGACCCCCCGGATTCGCGGGCCGCGTTCTCCCCTCCGCGCGGCCCGGACACGCCCCGGTCCCGACACGGAAGCGATGGGCGCCGGAACCGCGCAGGCGCCGGGGCCGGTGGGGGTTCGGCGTCGATCCGGGCGCGGTACCCTGGCTCGGCGCCCGAGGGTAGCCACGACGCCCCGGGCCGGACCACCAGCGCGGGTACCGGGCACCTGGAGGACGCCATGATCGCCGAGTCCCCTGCGCCGCCGGCGGGCACCGCGCCCGCCACGGCCTCCCGCCCGGGGCGCGAGCTTCGCTTCGCGGTGATCGGGGCCGGAATGTCCGGCATCCTCGCCGCCATCGAGCTCGAGCGCGCCGGCCACCGGGACGTCGCCATCTACGAGAAGGCCGACCGCCTCGGTGGCACCTGGCGCGAGAACACCTACCCGGGTCTCTCCTGCGACGTCCCCTCCCACCTCTACAGCTACTCCTTCGCCCCGAATCCGGACTGGAGCCACCGCTTCGCCCCGGGCCCCGAGATCCAGGCCTACTTCGAGGACGTGGCCCGGCGCTACGGCGTGGATCGGCGCATCACCTTCGGCCACGAAGTCGTGCGTTGCAGCTTCCAGGACGGCCGCTGGACCCTCGAGACCTCGAAGGGCCTGCGCGACCGGGCGGACGTGGTGATCGCGGCCACCGGGGTGCTCCACCACCCGCGGATGCCGGAGATCGAGGGCCTCGAGAGCTTCCGCGGGGCCGCCTTCCACAGCGCCCGCTGGCGCCACGACGTGCCCCTCGAGGGCCGGCGGGTCGGGGTGGTCGGAACCGGCTCGTCCGCGGTGCAGATCGTCTCGGCGATCGTGGACAGGGTCCGGGAGCTCGTGCTCTTCCAGCGCACCGCGCAGTGGATCATGCCCATCGAGAACCCGCCCTACACGGAGGAGGAGAAGGCGCGCTTCCGGAAGCTGCCGGAGGCCATCCAGGCCATCCGCCAGGCGGTCTCCAAGGGATTCATCGAGGGCTTCGCCAACAACCTGATGAAGCCGGATTCCCCGGTGCTCGCGGCCATCCACCAGACCTGCGTGGAGAACCTCGAGAAGAACGTCCGCGACC
>JALSIO010000555.1 GCA_026989995.1 Myxococcales bacterium | reverse complement strand
GACGCCCATGGCCGCCGTGGCTCGATACGATACGTCTCGTTATGTTATTTCCCACGCCCGGCCCCTGCCACCGAACCGGGCGGGGAGGAGAAGCCCGCCGTGAGTCCCCCGCAAAGCGCCCCCCTCGCCGGCCTTCGCGTCATCGAGAGCTCGCTGCTCGGGCCGGGAGCGGTCACCACCCACCTCGCCGACCTCGGCGCCGAGGTCATCAAGGTCGAGTCACCCTCGGGCGACTACATCCGGGAGATGACCTGGCCCATCGTGGAGGGCGTCTCGCTGCTGCATCTCCACATCCACCGGGGCAAGAGAAGCCTCGTCCTCGACCTGAAGAAGCCCGAGGCGGTCGAGGTGTACCTCGACCTCGTCCGCGGTGCGGACGTGGTGGTGGAGGCCATGCGGCCGGGCTCGCTGGCGCGGCGGGGGCTCGGCTACGAGAAGCTCCGCGAGGTCAATCCGCGGATCGTGTTCTGCAACATCTCGGGCTATGGGGCCACCGGACCGTACAAGGACCTCCCCGCGCACGGGATCGCCTTCGACACCTGGGCCGGCCTCGTGAAGCCCGAGCGGGACGACGAGGGTTTCTGGTCGATTCCCGAGCACCCCTCCATCGGGATGCACGCGGGCCCGCTCTTCGGCGCCCTCGCCATCCTGGCTGCCGTGATCCGGGCCCGCGAGACCGGAGAGGGGTGCGCCATCGAGATCGGCCAGTCCGACGCCGCGGCCTACATGGACTGGTACCGGAGCGAGTCCTGGAAGGCCTACGAGCGGCCGGAAAGCGAGGTCACCGGAAACAAGGCCGACAACTACGAGCGGCGGGAGCCCGGAACCGCCGGGATGCGGGGAGGGGTGCGGTACCAGATCTACGAGTCGAAGGACGGATTCGTGCTCTTCATGGCCTCCGAGCAGGCCTTCTGGAAGAACTTCTGCGAGGGCGTGGGGCGCCCGGATCTCTTCGAGCGCTGGCCGGGCTCCCGCTACGCCGACCACGCCCGCGGCAACCGCGAGCTCCAGCGGGAGCTGGTCGAGATCTTCCGCACCCGGACGACAGCCGAGTGGGTCGCCTTCGGGACCGAGGTGAACACCCCGATCGCGCCCGTCAACACCCCGAAGACCATCGCCGACGACCCCCAGTTCCAGCACCGCTTCCCCTGGCTGCCGGCCTCCGAGCTCGGCGCCGACCAGCTCCCCTTCCCGGTCAAGTTCGAGGGGGAGGAGCTTCCGCGTCCCACCCGGGCACCGGAGGTGGGCCAGCACAGCGAGGAGGTGCTCCGGCGGGTGCTCGGCTACGACGAGGAGCGGATCGCCCGCCTCCGGGCGGCGGGGGCCCTCGGCCGGACGCGCGACGAAGACGCCTGAGCACCGGACCGGCGGGACCCGGCCGGGGCCTCCCGAAAGGCCCGCGCCCCGGCGGCCACCCGGGCTACCCTCCGCCGCGGGAGGGCCCCCATGGCGCGAGGAATCCTCCGGATGCTCGCCGCCCTGGTGCTCGTGGCGGCGCTCGGGCTCGGCGTCCTCTGGATCGCCGCGCGGTCTTCGGACGGGCCCCTCGGGCCCCTCGCCGGGGGGGCGCTGGTCGCGGGAGAGCTCGTCCCGCCCCCCGAGGACTGGTCCTTCCTGCGCGAGGTCGAGACGGTGGAGCTCCAGCTCCTCGAGCCCCCGCGCTCCCGCACCACCTGGGTGGTGGTCAGCGGCGGCCGCGCCTACATCCCCGCCGGCTTCATGACCGTCCCCCTGTGGAAGCAGTGGCCCCGCCAGGCCCTCGCGGACGGCCGGGCCCTCCTGCGGGTCGCCGTGCGCCGCCATCCCGTCCGGCTCGAGCGGGTGGAGGATCCGGGAGAACGCGACCGGGTGGTGCGGGCACTCGGCGAGAAGTACGGCCTCGGGGAGGACCCGGGCCCCGAGGCGCTCTGGATCTTCCGGCTCGAGCCGCGCGGGGAGGCGGCGCCGCCGGGCGGCCCTCCCGCCTAGCCGGATTCCGGAATCTCCTGGCCGAGCCGCTCCATGCCGGTGCGGCACGCGCCGAGCAGGCGCGCCCGCGCCGGGCCCGAGAGCTCCGGAAGCCGCAGCCGCGGAACCCCGCGTACGCGGGCCGCCGCGCGCTCCACCCAGGCGCCCCCGGGATCGGGCAGCTCGAAGAACTCCGCGATTCGCCCGAGCTCCTCCGCGGGGCGGCGCACGAGGTCCTCGAAGCGGACCTCGAGCAGCCGGTCGCCGCCGAGCCCGCGCGCCCCGTCGAGCCCGCGGTGGATCTGGTCGTTCCAGTACCGGCCGAAGACCTCGGGCGGCGGGGGCTCGGCGAGGATCCGCGAGATCCGGTCGCCCACGCGCGGCGGCCGGTGGAACTCCTCGAGCGCCGGGCGCTCGATGCCGAACTCGTCCGCGTAGAGCAGCGCCACCGGCAGCCGGTAGGCCGGGAAGGCGTGCATCGAGAGCGCGACTTCGGGCCCCGAGCGGTGCAGGTGCACGAAGCGCGCGTCCGGAAAGGCCTGCCGGAGCGCGCCCAGATATTCGATCGAGGATCCGGACCGCTCGATGAAGTGCGGCCGCCCGAGCCGCCGCCCGAGCCAGGCGAAGAGGCTCCGGTAGTGGTCGGCCATGGGCTGCGGCGGAAGCGTCCGGCAGAAGTCCATCACCTCGTCGAAGAGGGCGTCGGGATCGTCGCCGAAGCGGGGGAGGCAGCTCACGAGCACCCACGGCATCGCCTCCCCCCGGCGGTAGCGGCCCCGCTCGAAGGGGTAGGTGACCTCCGGGGGCTGGTAGCCCCGGGCCACCACCGCGTCGATGAAGGGCTGGTCGGCGGCGAGCAGCTCCGCGAACCCCTCCCCGGGTACCGGGCCCGGATCGAAGCGGCGGGTCACGTCGAGTCCGTTGAAGAGCTCGAAGACCGAGAGCACCTCCGGGTGCTCACCGAGCATGGTGGAAAGCAGGGTCGAGCCGCAGCGGCCGGTCCCCACCACGAAGCGATCCATGAAGGCACCCTCCCGCGGCGCACGCCGGCCGGGGCGAAGCGCCCCACCGCCCACCGCCGATCGCCGATCGCCGCGCGGGCAGGATAGTGCGCCGGTCTCGGACGGACCCGTCCCGACCGGCCGCGTCCCCGGTCCCGGACCGCTAGGCTTCCGGGGCGCTGCCCGGCCGCGCGTGGCGCCGGGCGAGACGCCACCCCCGGCAGCGCCGAGAGCGAGACCCTCCATGGCCCATGGCCCGCCGCCGCTCGACCTCGCCCGGCTCGAGGTGCTCCTCCCGCGATACGAGACCGCCGGGCCCCGCTACACCTCCTATCCCACCGCCCCCACCTGGACCGAGGAGTTCGGACCCGAGGCCTTCCGCGAGGCCCTCGGGCGCATCGAATCCGGAGCCGAGCTCTCGGTGTACGTGCACGTGCCCTTCTGCCGCAGCCTCTGTCACTTCTGCGCCTGCAACCGCGTCATCACCCGCGATCCCGAGCGCCCCGCGCGGTGGCTCGACCGGGTGCAGCGGGAGATCCGGTCGGTGCGCAGGCTCCTGCCCGAGCGGCTCCGGGTGTCCCAGATCCACTGGGGGGGCGGCACTCCCACCCACCTCAGTCCGGAGCAGATCGAAGCCCTCTTCGGCTCGCTGGCCGAGAGCTTCCCGCCGGGTGCGGACGCCGAGATCTCGATCGAGGTCGACCCGCGGGTGACCACCCGCGAGCACCTCCTCGCCCTCGAGCGCTGCGGCATGAACCGGATCTCCCTCGGTGTCCAGGACATCGACCCCCGCGTGCAGCAGGCCATCCACCGCATCCAGCCGGCGGAACAGACGGCGGCACTCGTCGACGCGGCCCGGGAGCGCGGATTCCTGAGCGTGGGCTTCGACCTGATCTACGGCCTGCCCTTCCAGACCGAGGCCTCCTTCGACCGCACCCTCGACGCGGTTCTCGCCATGCGCCCGGACCGGATCGCGCTCTACGCCTACGCCCACGTCACCTGGGTCGCCAAGCAGCAGCGGGGCTTCGAACGGAAGGATCTCCCGAGCCCGCCCCGCCGCCTCGCCATCTTCCTGCTCGCCCTGAGGCGGCTGCTCGAGGCCGGCTACCGCCACATCGGCATGGACCACTTCGCCCTGCCGGAAGATTCCCTCTCCCGGGCCCTCGACGAGGGCACGCTGCGGCGCAACTTCATGGGCTACACCACCCACGCCGGCGCCGAGCTAGTCGCCTTCGGCCCGAGCGCCATCTCCGAGGTCTCCGCCTGCTTCGCGCAGTCCCACCGCGACCTCGAGGCCTGGGGCCGGGCCGTGGAGGAGCAGGGGCTCGCCACCTTCCGCGGCCACGCCCTCTCCCGCGACGACCGCGAGCGGGGCTTCGCCATCTCCGGGATCATGTGCCGGGGCGAGCTCTCCGCCGCGGACTTCGAGGCGCGCTTCGGCTCGCCCCTGCGCGAGCGCTTCGCCGAGGAGCTCGCCCGCCTCGAGCCCATGGAGCGCGACGGCCTCGTGCGCGTCGAGCCCGACGGCAGCGTGATCCTCGAGCCCCCCGGCCGCCTCCTGGTGCGGAACGTGGCCATGGTCTTCGACGCCTATCTCCCGCGGCAGCGGGAGGGCGAGCGGCCGCTTTTCAGCCGCACGGTCTGAGGGCACCCTCGGGAGGCGTTGACCGGCGCGGCGCTGCCGGCGAGAATCCCACCACCCATCCCGAGGAGGCACCCATGGCCATCGACTTCAGCTTTCCCCCCGAGATCGAGGAGGTGCGCCACCGGGTGCGCCAGTTTCTCGACGAGGTGGTCCGCCCGGCCGAGCGCGAGATCGAGGCCCACGAGGGCGACCGCAAGGTCCTCGTCGAGCAGGTGATCGCCATGCGCCGCGCGGCCCGGGAGTGGGGGCTCTGGCTCCCGCACATGCCCGAGGAGTACGGGGGCATGGGCCTCGGCCACGTGGCCATGGCCGCCGTCTCCGCAGAGGCCGGCAAGACGCGCTTCGGGCCCTTTGCGCTCAATGCCCAGGCTCCGGACGAGGGGAACATGCACACCCTGCTCCACTTCGGCACCGAGGAGCAGAAGGAGAAGTACCTGCGGCCGCTCTGCGAGGGGCGCATCCGCTCGTGCTTCGCCATGACCGAGCCGGAGGTGGCCGGCTCCGATCCCACCCTGATCCAGACCCGCGCCGTGAAGGAGGGCGACGATTGGGTGATCAACGGCCACAAGTGGTTCATCTCCGGGGCGCGGGGGGCGAGCTTCGCGATCGTGATCGCCCGCACCGAGGAGGATCCCGAGATTCCCCAGGCCGCCAATACCGCCTTCCTGGTCGACATGCCCTCGGAGGGCTTCGAGATCGTCCGGGACATCGAGACCATGAGCGGCAGCCACAACCACTGCGAGATCCTGATCCGTGATCTCCGCGTCCCCGACTCCCAGATGCTCGGCAAGCGCGGCCAGGGGCACATGCTCGGCCAGGCCCGGCTCGGACCCGCGCGCCTGGCGCACTGCATGCGTTGGATCGGACAGGCCGAAGTCGCCCTCGACATGATGATCGACCGCGCCATGAAGCGCTACGCCCACGGCTCCTACCTGGCAGAGAAGCAGGGCATCCAGTGGATGATCGCCGACTCCGCCATGGAGCTCTACCAGAGCAAGCTCATGGTGCTGCACGCCGCCTACAAGATCGACCGCGGCCTCGACTTCAAGAGCGAGGTCTCCATGGCGAAGCACTTCGTGGCGAACGCGCTGAACCGGATCATCGACCGGGCGATCCAGGTGCACGGCGCCCTCGGCTACTCGACGGATACCCCACTGGCCCAGATGGCCCAGCAGGCGCGCTGGGCCCGCTTCGCCGACGGCCCGGACGAAGTCCACCAGTGGCGGATCGCCCGGCGTGCCCTCGAGGCCTACGCCAAGGACGGGAGCTCCCGCACCGCCACCGGCGAGCTCCCGCTCTAGCGCCGGAGCGGGAGGCGACAAGGCACCATGGCCCAGGGAGTTCACGGCGAACCCGAACGCCGGGAGAGCGTCCTCTTCGAGCCGGCCGAGCTCGGCCCGGTGCGGCTGCGCAACCGGCTGGTCAAGAGCGCCACCAACGAGGGTCTCTCGCGCCAGGGTCTGGTGACCGACGCGCTCGTCGCGTGGCACCGGCGGATCGCCGCGGGGGGCGTGGGCATGACCACCCTCGCCTACTGCTCGGTGTCACCCGAGGGGCGGACCTTCCGCCACCAGATGCTGATGCGGCCCGAGGCCCTGCCCGGCCTCCGGAGCTTCACCGAGGCGGTGCACGGCGAAGGCGCAGCCGCGGGCATCCAGCTCGGCCATGCCGGATGGTTCGCCAATCCGCGGGCCGCGGGGGCGCGGCCCGTGGGACCGAGCCGGATGTTCAGTCCCTACGCCGGGACCTTCTCCCGGGCCGCGACCGAGGACGACCTGGCGCGGATCCGCGCGGACTTCGCCGCCGCCGCCGGGCTCGCCGCCGAGGCCGGCTTCGACGCGGTGGAGGTCCACCTGGGCCACGGCTACCTGCTCTCCCAGTTCCTGAGCCCCCACCACAACCGCCGCGGCGACCGCTTCGGGGGCTCGCTCGCGGGGCGCGCCCGGTTCCCCCGCGAAGTGCTCCGGGCGGTTCGGGACGCAACCCGCGGGCGGCTGGCGGTGACGACCAAGCTCAACATGGAGGATGGCTTCGCCGGCGGCCTCGAAGTCGAGGACAGCCTCGAGATCGCGCGCTGGATCGAGTCTGACGGGAGCGTGGACGCGATCCAGCTCACCGGCGGCCACACCACACGCACGCCCATGTTCCTCATGCGGGGCGAGGTCCCGCTGCGGGAGATGCTCGCGGGAGAGCGCAGCCTGGTGCGCCGGCTCGGCATGCGGCTGCTCGCCCCCCGCATGCTGCGCGCCTGGCCCTACGAGGAGGCCTTCTTCCTGCCCCAGGCGCGCCGCTTCCGCGCCGCCCTGCGGCTCCCCCTGATGCTGCTCGGCGGCCTCTCCACCCGGGCCAGCATGGAGCAGGCGCGGGCCGAGGGCTTCGACTTCGTGGCCCTCGGTCGGGCGCTCATCGCCGATCCGGACCTCCCCGAGCGCATGCGCCGCGGGGAGGCGTCCGCCTCGCGCTGCACCCACTGCAACCGCTGCGTGATCGAGATGGAGCGCGGCGGGACGCGCTGCGTCCTGGACGACCCGGCGGCCGGCTCCTGAGCGGCCCGCAGCCCCTTGGAACCGCTGCGCGGAGCCGGGGTCCGGGCGCCCCCGGTCTCCCCCGGTCCGGCGTCAGCCCAGCAGGCTCCGGAGCCGGACGTCGGCGACCCGCCGTTCGAAGATCCGCTCCTCCGCGAAGAGCGCCACCAGCCGCTCGTCGAGCTGCCCCGCCGCCGCCTGGGAACGCAGCAGCGCGAGACCGGACTCCCGGGAGAGGGCCGAGCGGTAGGGGCGGTCGGCCGCCGTCACCGCGTCGAAGATGTCGCAGACGGTGAGGATCCGGGCGCGCAGCGGAATCTGCTCGGCCGTCCGGTGCTCGGGATACCCGCTGCCGTCGAGTTTCTCGTGGTGGAGCTCCACGAGCTCGGGAACCGAACGGAGCGCCTCCGGCCAGGGGATCTGCGCCAGCACCCGGTAGCCGTGCTGCACGTGGGCCTCGATCTCGGCCCGCTGCTCGGGGGTGAGGGTGCCCCTCTCGACGAACAGCGATGCGAGCTCCTCGTCGCGGAGCAGGCGCTCCGGCTGAAGCGCCCAGGGGCGCACGAAGACCCGACGCGCCAGGGCCTCGAGTGCGCGGCGCTGGACTCCGTCGATCCCGCTCTGCCGGCTCACCGTGCGGACCAGCTCCTGGGCGGTGAACAGATCCCGGCGGAGCCCCGCGAGCTTCTCCTCCGCCTCCGAGCGCGCGGCCTCCGGCGAGACCCGTCCGGCGGCCACCTCGCCGAGCGCGCGTTCGAAGACCTCGGCCCGGGCCACCGCGGCAGCGAACTCGAGGCGGGAGAGGACCCGCTCGAGCTGCTCCGGAAAGAGCTTCTCGGCCTTCTGCAGCACGCACTCCCGGACTCCCACCTTGCCGAAGTCGTGCAGCAGCGCGGCGTAGGCCAGCTCCACGCAGGCCCCGGTGTCGAGCTCGCGGACCGGAGCGCCGAGGCCGCCGTGCTGCCGTACCGCCTCGGCCAGGCACACCGAAAGCCGCGCCACCCGGCGCGAGTGGCCGCTGGTGGACGGATCCCGGGACTCGATCGCGGCCACACTCGCGTCGACGAAGCCCTCGAACATGCGCTCGATGTCCGCCTGGAACTGCGCCCGCTCGAGCGCGGCGGTGGCGCTCTGGGCCAGCACCAGGGCGAAATCGAGATCCTGGCGCTCGAAGGGCTCGAGCGAGGAGCGGTTGTCGATCAAGAGGGCCCCGAGCTCGCCCCGCTCCCCCATGAGCGGCACGGCGAGGGCGGAGGCGATGGCGTTGGCGATCACGCTCGCCGTGGGCGAGCCGGCGGCGTCGAGCAGGCTGAAGAGCAGTGCACTTCGCCGGTCCACGGCCCGACGGAGGATCGACTGGGAGACCGAGAAGGCGTCGGGGGGAAGCCTCGAGCCGTCCCGATGGGAGGCGAAGCGCACCGCGAAATCGCCGTCCTGCCGCCGCTGGCAGATCGCGAAGTGGGTCGCCTGGGGCAGCGAGTCGAAGACGGTCCGGGCGATGCGGGCCAGCACCGCTTCGAGGCTGTGCAGGGAGTTCAGGTCCCGGGCGAGATCGAGGAGCAGCCCCAGCCGCCGGCTGTCGCTCTCGAGCTCGCGCCGGAGCTCGCTCGCCCGGGCCAGGCGGGTCTCCGCGAAGCGCGCGCGCGCGGGAACCGTGTGCTGGGTGGTGGGCGGGGCTTCCGCCGCCGCCTCCTCCTTGGCCTCGACCCGGAGTTCGATGCCCGGCAGCAACACGCGATCCCGCGGCGAGAGGCGGCGGCCCGCGTAGGCGGGCTCTTCGGTGCCGTCCGCCCCCCGGATCCGCAGCCTCGACCGGGCGCCCCGGGGGCGGAGCTCCACCCCGCCGCCCGGTGCGGGCCGGAGCTCGCCTTCGAAGAGCGAGAGCTCCGGCCCCTCGAGCACGAGCTCGTTTTCGGGCGAAGCGCCGAACCCCACCGGCATCTCCTCGAAGATGAGGATCTCCGGCGCCCGGCCCTCGCGGTGGATCTCGACCTGAAGCACGGCCCGTCTCCCGAGCCCACGGGATCGGTCGGGTGAACCCGCAGCTGAACCCCTGGTCGGCCCCCCGACGCATGCTCGTGGCCGCCGGCGCCGACCTCGGGGCCTCCCCCGAGCCCGCCCTCCGGCCGAACCCCGAGCCGGGGATCGGGGACCCACCTGCTACGCTCGGCCTCGCCGACCCGCTGCGGTGGTGCCGAGGCCCTGCAGGGAGGTGTCCGTGAGCCGAGTCAAGCGCGCGTCCCTCGTGGTCATGGCCCTCTTCTACGTGCTCGCGGGCTTCAACCACCTCGTCCGACCGGAGTTCTACCTGGCCATCATCCCGCCGGGGCTCCCGGACCCCGAGTGGCTGAACCTGCTCTCCGGACTCGCGGAGATCGTGCTCGGCGTGTACCTGCTCGAGCCACGGACGCGGATCTTCGCCGCCTGGGGCGTGATCGCCCTCCTGATCGCCGTCTTCCCGGCCAACCTCTACGTCGCCGCGGAGAACCTGGGCCTTCCGGGCGGCCAGCCGGGGACCGGAAATGCCGCGCTCAACACCGCCCGGCTTCCGGTGCAGGCGCTGCTCATCGCCTGGGCGTTCTGGCACACGCGCCCGGAGCGGGAGCCCTCCCCCGCTCCCTGATCCGTCCGGGCCGGCCGCCGCGCTCGCCCGGACCGCGCTAGAAGATCTGGAGGGTGAGCCGGCGCCGCTCGGTGGAGCGCACCAGCTCGGACCAGATCGCCTCCTCGATCCGGCGCGCGGCCTCGGAGGCCAGGCCCTCCACGTGCGCGTGGAGCTCGATCAGCAGCGCCCGCAGGTCCGCGTTGGTGGCCTCGAGCGCCTCCACCCGGAGGTCGGGATCCCCGCCCTCCGCGGCCTCCCGCAGCCGGGCGGCGAGCGCCGCGTCCTCGACCGCGGCGGCGGCCTCGGCGAACAGGGCCCGGAGGGCCCGGTTCTCGTCCATGCGGCGGGCCGCCGCGCGGCCGAACTCCTCGGCCACGGCGGTCAGCAGGAGGCCGATCACCGACGCCGAGGACTGCTCGTAGGCGGGAAGGAGCGGCGCCGCGCGCGCCATCAGGTGGCCCGCGGCCACCTCGAGGAAGCGGGTGGGATCCGGCTTCACGGCAGCCGCCCCAGGGTGAGCAGCGCGGCCCGGTCCTGGCTGTTGCCCATGAGCCAGCTCGAAAGGGCCAGGATCGGGTCCTGGTTCCGGCCCGTGCTGAACTCCCGGGCCCCGGAGATCCAGATGGCCTGCCCCTTCACACTCGAGAAGAGCTCCCACCACCGGAGCGCCTCCGGGTCGGCCCGCAGGCCGCTGGCCTCCTCCCAGATCCGGATGGCCTCCTCTCGCGGTGCGAGCCCCCCCGCTCGTTCGTCCCGCGCCCAGCGCCACACCGGGTTGAGACTCCAGGCGAGGTCCTCGAGCGGATCGCCGAGGTGGGCCATCTCCCAGTCCAGGATGCCGTGGATCTCACCCTCGGCATCGTATAGGAAGTTCCCCGTGCGGAAGTCGCCGTGCACCACCGAGATCTTCTGCGCGGGCGGCGGCGGATGGCGCCGGAGCCAGCGGATCGCCGCGCGGATGACGGGCTGGGGGCACATCTCGTCCCGATCGATGCGCGCCTCCCAGTAGGCGAGCTCCCGCTCGTGGCACTGCTCCGGCGCCACCGGCTCCATCCGCTCGGCGAGGCCGAGGGCCTTGGGATCCGCCCGGGCGATCTCCCCGAGGATGGTCCACTTGCGCCGCGCCAAGCGCGCGGCGTGGGCCGCGTAGGGCGGCTGGGTGATCGCCTGCGGGCTCGACTCGAAGCCGCGAAGCTCCTCCATGATGAAGAAGGGATGGCCCAGCGGCTCCGGGTCCTCCTCCAGGAAGAGGGCCTCGGGGACGGGGACGGCGGTCCCGTGGAAGGCCCGGTACGCGGCGAACTCCACCGCCCGCTCCGTCTCGATGAGGCTCCCGTCCGGATCGCGCCGCAGGATGAGATGCCGGCGCTCCTCCCCGCCCCCGCTCCGCGTGCGCACGACGAAACGGTAGGTCTCCCGCGACGCACCGCCGAAGATCCGCTCGAGCTGCTCGACGGCGAGCTCGTCGGCATCGGCAAACCGCGGGCGAAGGTAGGACTCGAGCCTCGAAGCGAGCTCGGCGTGCGACGCATCCGGGACGGGAGCGGCCACACCCCGAAGATGGGCCGCACCCGGCGCCCGTGCAAGCGTTCCGGGAGGCGCAGCCGATGGTTGCGCCCCGCGGCGCCCCCCCCCGGCCCCGCGCCCTCAGCGACCCGGGGCCTCCTCGCGTGGCGCGGACTCCACCACCTCGACCACGCGGCCGCCCTGCCGGACGAAGCGCGGCCGCACCGTGGGGATGCTCCGGGGATCCACCGCACGCCGCGCGGCCAGGAAGCTCTCCACGTCCGGAAACGGCCGCAGCATCTCGAGGTGGTGCAGCGTGGGGGAGATCATCGAAAGCTCGCCGGCCCGCGCCCGGCGGAGGGCCTCCTCCGCGGCGAGAAAGAACCCCTCCACGGCCTCGGAACCGTCGTGCTCTGCGCGCTCGCCCGGGGCGAGGGCCGCCGCGAAGAACCGCGTGTCGAAGCGACGCGGCGCGCCCTCGGGTGTGATCCAGTGCGAGAGGTAGACGAGGCGGTCCGCCGCGAGCCGGAGGTCGAAGCGGCGACAGAGTGCGAGCAGGGCCGCCGGGTCGCCCGCATTGAGACGCGCACGCGTCTCGCGCAGGGCCCGGACGAGCTCCCCCCGGGCCCGGAACACGGGTTCACCCGTGCGCGTGGCCAGAAGCGGAACGGCCGCCTCCTCCAGGCATTCGCGGACGCAGGCGACGAAGATCGCAAGGCCTCCGGACGCCACGCCGAGCACGCGGTCCGCCTCCTCGGGCGCCACCCCGGCCACGCGGGCGAGGAGCTCGGGATCCGAGTCGCGCGGATCCACCTGCCCGCCCGGAAAGACGTGGAGGCCGGGAAAGGGCGGCCGCGCGCTCCGGCGGATCAGGAAGACCTCGATCCCGCCCCGCGGCCGCGGGGCGTCGCGGAGCAGGAGGATCGTCGCCGCCGCTGCGGGCTCCGTCCCGGGGCCCCGCCGGCTCATTCACCCCGCCCCCCGGCGGGCCCCGTCGCGAAGGTCGCGATCATCCCGCGCAGCCGCCCCTCGTCGTCTCCGGTGCGCCACGCCCCGAGGAGCGAGGCACCCATGGGATCGCAGGCGACCCGGAGCGGTGCCGAGTCGTCGAGGATGGCGTCGGCGATGCGGCGCGCGGCCTCGGCGGGCTCCACGCCGAGCCCGACCGAGGCCGACCGGGCCTGCTGCACCCGGCTCGCGAGATCCCGGTACGGGCCGAGGGCGGCCGCGGGCAGGGGGTCGGCGACGGCCTCGAGCATCTCGGTCCGAACCGCCCCGGGCAGGACCTCGAGGACGCGGATGTGGAAGGGCGCCACCTCGACGGCGAGCGATTCGAGCAGCGCGCTCACCGCCAGCTTGCTCGCCCGGTAGGCGGAGAAGAGCGGCATGGGCGTCAGGATCGAACAGGAGGTGATCGCGCAGAGCACGCCCCCTCCCGATTCGCGGAGCCTCGGGAGCGCCCGGCGGCTGAGCTCCACGAGCCCGAAGACGTGGGTCTCGAAGAGCGCCCGCCAGTCGGCCTCGCGGGAGAGCTCGAGGGGCAGCCAGTCGCGGTCGATCCCCGCGTTGTGGACGAGGACGCGCAGGCCTGCCGGCGGCTGGTAGTCACCCGGCTCGTCGACGTCGAGGATCCGCCAGCCGACCCGAAGCCCGCGGGCCGCGCCCTCCGCCCGGACCGCCTCTCCCGCCTCCGGGCGCCGCACCAGGGCCTCCACCTCGAAACCGCGGCCAGCGAGCTCGAGGGCGAGCGCCCGGCCGAGCCCCCGGCCGGCTCCCGTCACCACCGCCACCCCTTCCGCCTGCATGGAACCGATGCGCTCCCCTCCCCCGGCCTCCCCGGGCTGGCGACGGACCCGCGGGGCGCCCGCCCCTCGCCCGCCGGCAGGGCTGCCGACTGCGGCGCGCCGGCCCGAATCGGCTGGACGCGCCATGCCTCGTGCCGCGGGCGGCGAGAACGGGGGCCTGGTCCGCCGGCCAGGCCGGCGCCGGTTGCTGCCCGGCCACGCGCCGCGTCCGGCCGGAACCCGATTCTGCCGCATTCGGGCCGGACGACCCACGAACCCCCGGAGGGAAGCGAGCCGCCACCCGGAGCCGGCCGGGAGGGCGGTCCGACACATCGGCCGCGCCGGACCCACCCATGCCCGAGGCCGCCGGGCCCGGCCGCCGCCGGCACGGCCAGGGAGCCTGGGCCGCGGGCGCGCCCGCGGCAGGAAGACAAGCGAGCCAGGAAGACAAGCGAGGAAGGGAGATCGGATTGCGGGGCCGAGCCGAGCACCGCCGCGGGCCCGCGAGGCCGGGGGCGGAGCAGCGCAGCCATCGATCCGCCAGAAGGGCGGCGGCCGCGGCCCGGCTTCCCGCGCTCCTCCTCGCCCTGGCCCCGGGTGCCGCCGCCACGGTGCCCGGCGACCTCTGCACCGGGGATCCCTGCGTGATCCCGGCCGGCACCCATCCGGTGGACACCGGCTCCGTGCTCGATTTCGGCCCCCGCGCAGTGGTCCTCGAGGGCGTGCTCGACCTCGGCTCGGGTGCGGTCACCCTCCTCGCCGAACGCTTCGAGATCCGGGGCACCGGCCAGGTGCGCGGCCGGGGCGGCGCGGGGGCGAGCGGCGGCACGCTGGTCGTGCGCACCACCGGGAACATCGAGCTCACCGGCACCGCCACCTGGGCCATCGACCTCTCCGGCGCCGACGCCGGTGCCCTCACCCTCGAGGCCACGGGCGGGCGCATCACCGGCGGGCCCGCGGGTCTCCTCCTCGACGGCGCCGGCCGCTTCGACTTCGGCGGCGACGTCACCCTCCGGGCTCTCCTCGGAGTGGACCTCGAAGGGCCCGTCCGGCTGCGGGGCGGTTTCGAGGGAGGGGGTGGCGTCCTCGAGGTCGCGAGCTTCGGACCGGTGGACCTCGCCGAGGTGGACGCAAGCGGCGGTGAGGCCGGCGAGATCCTGGTGGAGACCCTGGGCTCGATCACCCTGGGCCGGGTGACCGCCCGCGGAAGGGGTTCGTTCGGCTTCGGCGCGAGGCTGGTGGACCTCCACGCGGCGGGCGCCCTCGACCTTTCCGGCCCCCTCGATCTCTCCGGATCGGGGGACGGCGACGGCGGGGAGCTCTTCGTCGAGGCGGGGCTCGCGGAGGCGCGCGCGGCACTGGGCGTCCTCGGACCCATCGATGTGCAGGGAAACGGCGAGGGCCTCGGCGGCGTCGTGGACGTCACCGCCGGCGATGCGGACTTCGCCGCTCCCGTGCTCGCCGGCGTCCCGGGCGCCGACGGCGTGGGCGGGCGCATGGATCTTCGCGCCGCGAATGCGGCGCTCGGTGAGGTGGACCTCGGCGGCTCCGAGGGGGGCACGCTCGCGGGCGTGGTCGACGGCGCCCTCGACCTCGCGGGATCCGT
>JALSIO010000554.1 GCA_026989995.1 Myxococcales bacterium | reverse complement strand
GCACCCCCCCACGGCCCTTCCGCGGAGGGAGCGCCGGTTGACACCGCGTCGGGACGTGGGGCAGGCTGGCCCGAAGCCGGGCGGAGCGACCGGGAGGTGCTGCGATGGCCGGGGCCGGGATGGCGACTGCCGAAGAGCGGGTGGACGCGGTCGTGGTGGGCGCGGGCTTCGCGGGCCTGTACGCCGCACACCGGCTCTCGGAGCTCGGTCTCGCGGTGCGCGGCTTCGAGGCCGGCCTCGGGGTGGGCGGAACCTGGTACTGGAACCGCTACCCCGGAGCGCGCTGCGACATCGAGAGCCTCGAGTACTCCTACCAGTTCTCGGACGAGCTGGCCCGGGAGTGGAAGTGGAGCGAGCGCTACGCCGCCCAGCCGGAGATCCTCGCCTACCTCGAGCACGTGGCCGACCGCTTCGATCTGCGGCGCCATTTCCGCTTCGGGCACCGGGTGGGCGCGGCCCGCTACGACGAGTCCACCGCGACCTGGGCGGTCTCGACGGATGCGGGAGCGCGGGTTCGGGCGCGCTTCGTGCTGCTGGCCACGGGTTGCCTCTCGAAGCCCAACATCCCGAAGATCCCGGGGCTCGACTCCTTCCGGGGCGCCGTGCACCACACGGGGCTGTGGCCGGCGGAGGGGGTCGACGTCCGGGGGCTTCGGGTGGGCGTGATCGGCACCGGGTCGTCCGCGGTGCAGGCGATTCCCCTGCTGGCAGAGCACGCCCGTCGCCTGGTGGTCTTCCAGCGCACGCCGACCTACTCGGTGCCGGCCCGCAACCGCCCCCTCGACCCGGAGGAGGAGCGGCGGGTCAAGGCCGACTACCGGGGCTTCCGGCTGCGCAACTGGCGCATGCCCTTCGGCGCCTTCGCCGACCAGGAGCCCCGCGGCGGGTCGGCCCTCGAGGCCAGCCCCGAGGAGCGCCGGGCCCGCTACGACACCTGGTGGGAGAAAGGAGGCCTTCCCTTCCTGGCCGCCTACGACGACCTGCTCGTCTCGCCGGAGGCGAATCGGACCGCTGCCGACTACATCCGGGAGCGCATCCGGGAGATCGTCCGCGACCCGGCCCTCGCGGAATCCCTGCTCCCGGAGCAGATGGTGGGCTGCAAGCGCCTGTGCATCGACAGCGGCTACTACGAGACCTGGAACCGGGAGCACGTCGCTCTCGTGGATCTGCGGCGGAATCCCATCCTGGGCATCGAGGCCGGGGGCGTGCGGACGCGTGCAGAGCGCTTCGACCTCGACCTCCTGGTGCTGGCCACGGGCTTCGACGCCATGACCGGAGCCGCACTGGCCATCGACCTCCGCGGGAGGGAGGGGCGCCCGCTTCGCGAGAAGTGGGCCTCCGGGCCGCGCACCTACCTCGGCCTCTGCACCGCCGGGTTTCCGAACCTCTTCTTCATCACGGGGCCCGGCAGCCCCTCGGTGCTCGCCAACATGGTGCCTGCCATCGAGCAGCACGTGAACTGGATCGCCGACTGCCTCGCGCATCTCGGCGCGCGGGGCCTCGGGTGCATCGAAGCCCGGCCCGAGGCCGAGGAGGCCTGGGTGGAGCACGTGAACCAGGTGGCGGGATTCACCGTCTTCCCCACCTGCAATTCCTGGTACCTGGGGGCGAACGTCCCGGGCAAACCGCGGGTCTTCATGCCCTACATCGGTTTCGGGACCTACGTGGACCGATGCGACGAGGTGGCCGAAAAGGGCTACGAGGGCTTCGACCTCAGGCGCTAGCGCTCCGGCCGGGCCCGTCCGGCCGGGGAGCGCCCGGGGCCGCCCCGGCCGCCACGGGTCGGCTCCGGCGCTTCCGCAGCCGGCCGGCGAGGGCGACGACGGGTCCCGAGAGCACGAGGCCCGCCGCGACGCCGGCGAAGAGGTCCCCGGTGGCGGCGTAGGCCGTCCGGCCCCGCGGCGGCGGCACCTCGACCCGGAGCGTCCCCGGCTGCCGCTCTCCCAGGGAGGCCAGGAGCTCGCCATCGGGCGAGATCACGGCGGAGATCCCCGTGGTGGTGGCGCGCACGAGGGGCAATCCCGTCTCGACCGCGCGAAACACCGCCTGCGCCAGGTGCTGGCCTGCGCCGCCGCGACCCCGGTACCAGCCGTCGTTGGAGAGGTTCACCAGGAGCTCGGCGCCGAGCGTCGCCGCCTCCCGGGCGAGCTCCGGGTAGAGCGCCTCGAAGCAGATCAGGACCGCCAGCCGG
>JALSIO010000553.1 GCA_026989995.1 Myxococcales bacterium | reverse complement strand
GCGGCCTCCCTCGCGAGCCGGGTGGCGCCGGCCTCGAAGGCCTCGATCTTCTCCTCGGTGGCCCGGGTGCGAAGGTCGCTCCGCCAGAGCGAGACGAGCTCCCGGTCGAGCTCTCCGCCCGCGCCGGCAGCGCGCAGCTGGCGCCGGAGGGCGAAGCAGCGGCTGTTCATCCCGAGGCCGTCCCGGCCGGAGACGGCCCACCGGGTCGGGTTGTAGCGGGGCTGCTTCTTGCAGAGGATGGGCGCCGCCGGGTGGGCCAGGTCCGGGACCCGCTCGGGCGAGGCCGCCCGCCGGGCGGCCTCGCCGGGAAGCGCGAAGCGGCGCCCCGGGGGCTCGGCGAGGGCCACGAGCAGCGCCCGCAGACGCGCCATCTCGAGACCCGAGGCGGCGCCGCGCGGCTCGGGGTGTCCGGGCCGGTAGTCGAAGATCTCGAGGTCGCCCCCGTAGGCGCACAGCGCCCCACCGCCGTGGCGCGCGTGCAGACCCGCCACGAAGCACAGGGCCTCGGAGGCGGGCACCTCCCCGTGCGCGACCCGCTGCACCTTCTGGAAGACCACCGAGTCGTTGAAGAGCAGCCGAAGGCGGCCCACCGGCGCGAGCCGGGGCGCCCGGGTCCGGAGGCGGCGCAGCTCCGGCCGGTGGGTCGCGGCGTTGTTCCACTCCACCACCAGCACCTCCGCCCCCACCTCGGCGAAAAGCGCCGGGATCCCCCGGGAGAGGGTCTGCTCCGGGACGAACCAGGTGGTGGGCGAGTCCCCGAGCAGCGCCTCGTAGACACCCCGGCCCAGGCGCAGGTTGGACCGGTTCACGTCCACCGGCACCAGCGGCGCGATGAGCTGCGCGTGGCCAGACCCCACCACCTCGACGCCGCCCCGGCTGGCGAGGGAGCGAAGCGCCTTGATCCACTCCGCATCCTCCTCGGCGAGGCGAAGCAGCGTCCGCGCGGGAAGCTCGATGCCGATGGGAATCCGGACTTCCTCCACCATCTCGAGCAGCGGCCAGTAGCACCGGTCGATCACCCGGGCGACGTCGCCCTCCGGGATCGCGGAGAAGTCGAGGTTGGCGTGGAAGACGGTGAAGAGGTTCAGGGGCTCCACGGCGCCGTTCAGGCTCCCGGGGCGGACCGATCCACCATCTCGCGCAGGCGCTCGACCGTGAGCCACTCGGTGTTGGTCGAGCTCTCGTAGCAGAAGCCCTCGGGAAGCGCGCGCCCGCCCGAAGCGCCGCGCCCGCCCACGACGAAGTAGGCGCCGTGGTCCCGACCGTGCCGGGCCTCCTCCGGCGTGATCAGCACCTCGTGCAGCTTCTCGCCCGGGCGCATCCCGATCTCCTTGATCACGGCCTCCGGGGCGATCGCCCGGGCGAGGTCCGCGATGCGCATGCTCGGGATGCGCGGCACGAAGATCTCCCCTCCGCGCATCTGGCGCAGGCAGGAGAGCACGAAGTCCACGGCCTGGCCGAGTGTGAGCCAGAAGCGCGTCATCCGCAGATCCGTCACCGTGAGCACTCCGGTCGGGGCCTGCTTCTGGAAGAGGGGAATCACGCTCCCACGGGAACCGAGCACGTTCCCGTAGCGGACGCAGGCGAAGCGCGTCTCGCGTGGCCCCGAGTAGACGTTGCCGTGCACGAAGATCTTCTCGGCGCAGAGCTTGGTGGCGCCGTAGAGGTTGATCGGATTCACGGCCTTGTCGGTGGAGAGGGCCACCACCCTTCCCACCCCGGCATCGATGGCGGCGTCCACCACGTTCTGGGCGCCCTGGATGTTGGTCTTCACGGCCTCGGCGGGGTTGAACTCGCAGAGCGGAACGTGCTTGAGGGCCGCGGCGTGGATCACCACGTCGGCGCCGTGCATGGCGCGGGCCAGCCGATCCCGGTCGCGGACGTCGCCGAGAAAGAAGCGCAGGCGGGGATCGCGCTCGAAGGTCCGGGCCATCTCGTACTGCTTGAGCTCGTCGCGGCTGTAGACCCGCACCGTCCAGTCGAGGCCGGCGGCGAGCACCTGCCGGACGAAGGCCTGGCCGAAGCTGCCGGTGCCCCCGGTGAGCAGCACCTGAAGCCCCGGCTCCTCCCCCCGTCGCAGCGGCTCCATGGCCCTCCCCCGATCTCGTGCCGCCCCCGCCGCGGGGCGGGAGCCGGCCCTTCGGGGAGAGCAAGATCGATGCCACGCAACCAGGCGGCAGGAGTGCTCCGGGAGCCGGCAGGTCGAG
>JALSIO010000552.1 GCA_026989995.1 Myxococcales bacterium | reverse complement strand
TACGCGGAGGCCTGCGAGCGGGTGGAGCGGGCCTTCGGCTCCGTCTCGCGGGAGCTCGCCGACTTCGCCGCCCACGCCTTCCGCCGACGCCACGTGGACCACGGCGTGCGCCCGCGCAAGCGCCCCGGCGCCTTCTGCTCCACCTCGATCCTCGCCCGGGAGTCGCGGGTCTTCCTGAGTTTCGGGGGCAGCCTCCTCGACGTCTCGACCCTCGCCCACGAGCTCGGCCACGCCTTCCACGGCTGGGTGATGCGGGAGCTTCGCCCCTTCGCGCGGCGCTACCCCATGACCCTGGCCGAAACCGCCTCGACCTTCGCCGAGCGGGTGCTCTGCGACGCGCTCCTCCGCGACCCGGAGACCCCGGAAGCCGACCGCCTGAACCTCCTCGACGCCCGGATGCGCGACGCGGCCACCTTCCTGCTCGACATTCCCGCGCGCTTCGCCTTCGAGGAGGCCCTCCACCGCGAACGGGCCGGCGGGGAGCTCGGCGTGCCGCGTCTTTGCGAGCTCATGAGCGAGGCCGAGCACGAGAGCTTCGGGGACGCCCTCGACCCGGAGCGCCTCGACCCGTGGTTCTGGGCCTCGAAGCTGCACTTCTTCCTGCCAGGGCTCGCCTTCTACAACTTCCCCTACACGTTCGGCTGGCTGCTCGCGCTCGGGATCTACGAGCGGGTGCGCACCGGCGGCGCCGAGGCCTTCGAGCGCTACCTCGAGCTCCTGCGCCGCACCGGAAGCGGGCCCGCCGCGGAGGTGGTCGCCACGACCCTCGGAGAGGATCTCAGCAAGCCGGAGTTCTGGTACCGCTCCCTCGACCTCGTGGAGCGGGATCACGCGGCATGGGAGGAGGCGACGCGGGCCGGGCTCGCCGGGAGCGCGAGCGCAGGAGTCGGATCGGGTACCGGGCGGGAGGAGAGCTGATGGGACGGCTGCAGGGAAAGGTGGCCCTCGTGACCGGGGCGACCTCCGGCATCGGAGCGGCCTGCGCGCGGCGCTTTTCCGAGGAGGGGGCGCGGGTGGCCGGTGTGGACCTCGCGCAGCCCACGTCGCCCACGCCCCTCGAGCACTTCGCCGAGCTCGACGTGCGCGACGAGGGCGCGGTGGCCGCCGCCGTGGATGGGGTGGTGGAGCGCTTCGGCCGGCTCGACGTCCTGCTGAACGCGGCCGGGGTCTCCGGGGCCGGCGTCGCCCACGACCTCGACGTGGCCGAGTGGGACCGGGTGGTGGACATCAACCTGAAGGGGTCCTTCCTCACCGCCAAGCACGCCCTCCGGCACATGCTCGGGCAGCGATCCGGGAGCATCATCCACGTGGCGAGCGTCGAGGGGATCGAGGCGGTCAACGCGCAGCTCGCCTACAACGTCTCCAAGGCGGGCGTGATCATCATGACCCGCAACATGGCGCTCGACTACGGCCCCTTCGGAATCCGGGTGAACTGCCTCTGCCCCGGCGCCATCGACACGCCCATGACCCGGGTCCTCGATACCCCGGAGCTCCGCGCCATCCGCGACGAGCTCCGGAGCTTCCACGCCCTCGACCGCTTCGGCACGCCGGAGGAGGTGGCGGCGGCGGCCGTCTTCCTGGCCTCCGACGAGGCCTCCTTCGTGACGGGGACGCCGCTCATCGTGGACGGCGGTTTCACCGCAGGCCGGAGGATCCGCGGGATCCCGCAGAGCTAGATCTCGGCCCTACGCATCTGGTTCAGGGGGAAGGGGGAGCCCACCGGGCCTTCGGAATCATCCCTCCCAGGGAGCGGATCCGGACGGCGGCATGGGACAAGCCCCTGGGAACCACGGCGAGCCGGACTGCCGGCCGCGCCGGCAGGGCGGGGCATGAGCGCGCTGCGGGGCTGCGACGAGGCGCCGGAGGCGCGGCGCTGCGACGGGACGGAGGGTTGGTCCGGGCCGACCGCCGGCCCGAAGGCGGGCGCGCGCTGGCTCAGCCGCCGCGCGGGGGCCTCCGGTGCACGAGGAGGCGCTTCTCCTCGCCGAAGCGCACCTCGATCTTGGAGACGCCGATCTCCGACTGCACCACGCCGGTGCCGAGCTGGGGATGGAGGAGGGTGTCGCCGGCCTGGTAGTGCGCGTGGAGATCGTAGGGCCGAGGCGCGCGGCTCGGATCCGCCTCGACCACCGGCTCCGGCTCGGCCACCGCCTTCCGCGGCCGGGGGCGCGCCTTGGGCTTCGGCTTGCCCGCGGAGTACTCCCACG
>JALSIO010000551.1 GCA_026989995.1 Myxococcales bacterium | reverse complement strand
CCGAAGCCTCGCCTCGAGCTCCGGGTTGATCTCGAGGTCCAGGATCACATCCGGGGAGGTCACCGAGAAGCGCTGACCCTCCGGAGCGCCGGGCTCGAGCGCGATCAGGCGGTCGGTGGAGAGGATCAGCGTGGGCGTCCCGAACTCCGAGAGCTGCGCGTCCACACCGAGGAGCGCCCCCAGGGAGAGGTCGAGGGGGAGGGTCGCCTCGAGGCCGCCGCGGGCGCCGATCTCGAGGAGTCCGTCGAGCTGCCCCGAGGCGAGCTCCTGAAGCTCGCCCGCGTCGAGGCGCCCGTCGCCGTCGAGATCGAGGCCCGTGAGGTCGAGGGAGACTGCGGCGCGGAGCTCCACCGAGCCGTCCACCACCCGCGCCGTCACCCCCTCGGAGCCGGCGCCGGTCTCCCCACCCGCACCCGGTTCGCCGCCCTCCGACCCGGGCTCACCCCCTTCGCTCGACCCCGGCTGCGAGCCGCCGATCACCACCTCGAGGTCGAAGGCGTCGCTTCGGGCCACCACCGCGACCGTCAGGTCGCGGGCGGGCTCCACGAACAGGTGCTCCGGGCGGAGGCCGCCCCCCTCCAGGAACTCGGTGAGGTCGAGGCCGAAGGAGAAGGCCCCCGAGAGCCGCGCCTCGAGGGCGAGCTCGGAGGGCTCGCTGACCTCGACCCCGGCTGCGGCCAGGGCCTCGGCGAAGGCCGAGTCGAGCACGGCGGGGTCCACCGCCGCCGCGGTCGGCAGCACCGCGTCGAGGCTGAGCTCGAAGCGGAGCTGGCCGGCGTCGGCGTCGAAGCCGCCCAGAAGCTCCAGCGGCGTGCTGCCCGCGGGCCCGACGGCGGTGCCGAGGCGCTCTTCGAGGGTGCTCCGCAGGAAGGCCACGAGGTCGTCCGCACTCGGTACGGCGCCGGGATCGGCACCGTCGAAGAACTCCTGCACGGCGGCCCGCAGGCCCAGGAGCTCGGCGAGATCCGCGCCTCCGGCGGCGTCCGAGAGCAGCGCCCCGAGCCCCGCACCGAGCAGGGGGAGGGGCTCGGCCAGCGCCGGGTTCGATTCGAGCTCACCGGTGAAGACGTCGAAGGCGCCGAAGAGATCGAGCAGTGCCTGCTCGACGTCGGGGCCGAGCTCGAAGGGATCCTCCAGGAGCTCGCCCCCACCGCCGCCGACCACGAGCGGTGCCGTCTCGACGGCACCGGCCACCACTTCGAGCACCGTGTCGCCGCCGAGGGCGGGCGCGCCGGTCGGATCGTCGGAGGCCGCCACGTCGGCGCCGGTGGCGCGGGCGAGGCGCTCGACGAAATCGATCCCGGCCTGTCCCGCGCCCACCTCGCAGCCGTAGAGCAGCACGTCGCCGCCCGGCGCGAGCGCGCGGCCCCAGGCGGCGAGGCGCTCCGCCTCACCGCTCAGGTTCCGACCGTCGAGGGTGCTGCTCCCGATCCGGAGCGAGCCGCTGCCTCCGTGGGAGACGAGGTGGAGCGCCGCGACCCCCCGGTAGGCCCCGAGCACCGAGTCGACCTGCTCGAGACCGTCCCGCGCCGGGTCGAGCACCACCACCTGCACGCCGTGCTCCTCGAGGGCGGTGAGGAGGTCCTCGGTGGGCAGCGGCCCGTCGTCGGCAATGCCCGGCTCCTCCACCGCGGCGTGCAGGGGCGCCCCGGCCGCTCCCGAGGCCGCGAACGGATCGGCAGGGCTCGACGCGTGCGGGAGAAGGCCGTCGTCCGGCCCCGCTCCCGCGGACCCGGGCTCCGGGCCCGGCTCCGAGGCGGATCCGTCCGCGTCCGGCGGGGGGGTGTGGGCGAGGGCCGCCTCGGCGATCCGGGACTCCACCGCATCGAGCAGATCGGCGATCAGCCCGTCGAGGTCCGGAACGCGTCCATCGACGAGGACGAGCTCCCGGGGCGCCGCCTCGAGCGGGCGGAAGCGGTCGATGGAGGCGGCGCCGAGCAGACCGGGTTCGGCTGCGCCCGTCGGGCCGCCGGCCAATGCGCCCGCGTCGTCCGGGCCGGCCCCCCGGGCGTCGGCGTCTCCGTCCGCTGCAGGGCGGGCCGGCCCGGTGCTGCCGGGGCCCGCCGACGCGGACCCCGCGGAGGAGGTGGTCCCGGCGGCGGCATCCGGAAACCCGGCGTGGAAGGGCCCCCGGGCCGCCTCGCCCCCGGCCGCGGTGGCCTCGGCGCCCGCGTGGCCCGGGAGCGCCGACGCGCCCGAGGCGGGCGC
>JALSIO010000550.1 GCA_026989995.1 Myxococcales bacterium | reverse complement strand
GATCCTCGACTCGCTGGTGGACCAGGGGCCGGGCTGCCCCGCCTGCGGCCAGGTGCGCGACGCGCTCTTCGGCCGGGGCCTCGGGCCCTGCGCCAACTACGTGTGTGGGCTCTCGAGCAACTCGAGCGTCACCATCAACGGTTCCATCCCCGTGGCAGCGACGGGGACCCAGGTGATCTCAGTGTGCGACTGGGACCCGATCACCGGAAACGACTACGCGCTCTTCGGCTCTCCCGGCCGCACCTCGACGGCCTCGATCACCCTCGGAATGACGACGGTCACGGTCTGTGTGGAGGCGCAGGGGGCCCGCGGCGTGCTCCTCGGCGACGGGAGCACCTTCCAGACCGCCCAGTGGGCGACCTGCCAGGACCACGATACCGAGGGGACCTGCAGCACCTCCGGTACGGCCTGCATCGAGGACGGTGACTGCCCCACGGGCGAGACCTGCAACGGGAGCGCGGACGAGTGCGTCACGGAGGAGGGCTTCGATCCCGGCCACTGCGGCGCCGGAACCTTCGAGGGGCGCTGCGTCGACGACATCAATGTCAAATGTGGCGCCGACTCCGACTGCGACGACTTCGGTCCGAACGGCTGCGCCAACGATCCGTTGACCGACCCGAACGTGGTCCCCAATGGCGGGGCCTGCGGCCGGATCCACTCGGCATCGAGCGTCGCGGGCTCGGCACTCCTCCAGACGATCCTGGTGAACCAGATCTCCTCGGGCGCCGGTCCCGACGGGCAGTTCTGCACCGCCGACGACGACGCCGCGCCGCCGGCACCGGTGCCGATCGCCTTCACCACCGAGGGGGCGCAGGTCACCATCAAGGACAACAACGGTGCGGACGAGAGTGACGTCTCCTTCAGCGTGCCCGCCGGGGCACCCCAGCGCTTCGACCTGGTGGCGCTCGAGGGCGGCTCGCTCGCCGGAGGAAGGCTGGTCTCGAGCTTCCCCGCTCTCAACACGGTGCTGATCTCCGGGCCTCCGCCCTTCCAGTCGGACCTGGCGGTCACCATCGAGCTCGAATGCGAGGACGTGCAGCCGAATCCGTGAGGATGTCCCGGGTGAGGCTGCTCCCGCGGGGTGCGGGGGACGCCCCTCCCCCGCACCCCCTTCGGGCCGCGGGGCTCCTCGCGATCCTCGGGCTCCTGGCCCCGGCGTCCCATGCCGGTGCGCGGGCGCTTCCCGACGGCTTCGGTCCCATCCGCTTCGGCATGTCGGTCGAGGAGGTGCGGGGCCTCCGCCCCGATCTCGCCGCGGAAGCGGGAACGTCGCCGGCGCCGGCGCTCGAGCTCCGCGCGCCCCTGGTCCTCGAACGCTTCGAGCTGACCGGGGAGGAGGTGCTCGGTCTGCGCCCCTGCCGGGTCGGGCTCCACTTCGCCAACGACCGGCTCTACCAGCTCGACTTCCGCTGCCGCCGGCCCGGGGAGGAGATCCGGCGGGCGCTGCTCGGGGCCTTCGGGCCCGCCCGGGAGGCCGTCGGTCGCTACGCCGTCTGGCTCACGCGGACGCGGGCGGTGACCGTGGACCCGGAGACCTTCCGCTTCAGCTTCACCGACCGCGTCGCCGACGGGCAGGTGCAGCGCTTCCTGCTGGCCCGGGCGCTCGAGGCAGGCCTCCGCCCGGTGGAGGCCGGCGGCCGGGGCACCACCGGGGGTGAGCCTCCCGGCCCCGGCACCCCGGCCCCCGGGCCGGCCGCCGGATCCGGGGCCGGCCCGGGCGAGGGAGAGCGGCCTCCCGCGAAGGCGGTGACGGCGGGTGCCGACACCCCGACGGCGCCGGACCGGAGCTGGTTCGTCGACCCCGAACGCAGCCGCGAGCTCGTCGTCCGACTCCGCCCGGAGGCACCTCGGGACGAGAAGCTCGGGATCCTCGCCGAGCTCTCGGTGGTGGGCACCGAGGAGGCCGCCCGGGCCCTGGAGCCGCTCCTGCGCGCGGACGACGAGCTGCTCTTCGAGGGCGCGGTGCAGGCCCTCGAGGATCTCTCGCGCCCCGCGGCGGTGGCGGTGCTCGGGGAGGCCCTCGCCGATCGGTCGCTTCCCCCGGCCCGGAGGCTCCGCGTGGTGGAAGCCCTCGGCTGGCTGGGCCGCCGGCACGACGTCGTCGGGCCTCTCGTACCCGGGCTCGGCGACCCCGACCCCGAGGTGCGCCGGGAGGTCGCCATGACCCTCGCGGTGCTTCGAAGCGCGGCGGGTGCCGCCCCCCTGCGCGAGG
>JALSIO010000549.1 GCA_026989995.1 Myxococcales bacterium | reverse complement strand
AGGCCGGCGGGAAGGACGCGACCGCCGCGGACACCCGGAAGGCTTCGCGCCGCCCCAAGGCGGCGCCCTCGGAGTAGGCGCCGGGCCGGTCCCCCTCCGCCCCGTCCGGTGGCCTCGGGGGCCGCCAGCCCGGTGCGCCTGCTGCTCGGAAAACGGGGCGAACTCACCACGTCTCGTCGGGGCCGGCAAGCCGGCGCTCCCGGTACACCTGGCCCGCGATCCGGCCGCCCGTTGCACGCGCGCCGTGGCGCGGTAGCGTCGAAGCGCTCACCGGAGGTCGTCGAACCCCCAACGCGAGCGAGGTCCTCTCCCTTGTCCGATCTGCCGATCCGCCTGGGCCGGGGCGGTTGCGCCGGGGGGATCACCCCGCGCGCGTGCTGCGGGCTCCTGGCCGCCCTTCTCGGCACCGCGCTGCTGGCCCCGCCGGCTGCGCGGGCCTTCGAGTTCCTCGACGGCGCGCTCCAGGTCCACGGCTTCGGCGAGCTCCAGATCCGCTCGCTGGCCGACGACTTCGACACTGCCGACGACTTCGACGTCTCCCAGTGGTACAACGTGCTCAACGTCGAGATCGAGTGGAACCTCGTGACCGATGGCTGGGGTCCCTTCGATCTGGTCGCGGCCTTCGCGAGGATCGAGGGCCGCTACGACTGCATCTGGAGCCGCTGCGGCTTCCTCAACACCACCTGGATCGGCGACCGCGCCAGCCACCTCCCCCAGCGCGTGATCGACGGGCGGAAGACCGGCTACCGCGGCCAGCTCGAGGACGGGGACACCCGGCGGCTGGCCGGCCGGCTTCGATCCCAGCTTCCGCTGCCCTTCCGCTTCGATCCCCTCGGTGACAACCGGCGCAAGCCCGCCTACCTCTGGCACGTGCCGGGCATCGACACCCTCTTCGAACAGGAGGGGGCCGACGGGATCCGCGGCACCCCGGACGACCCCCCGAATTACACCTTCGAGCGCTTCATCCCTCCGAAGGCGGGCTACCGCTTCGGCTTCCGCGAGATTCCCGGTCCCGCGGACGGCGTGGGCGTGCAGGTCCTCGGTCCGTGGCTGCCGAAGAACAGGATCCGCCCCATCGGGGTGCTCGGCGACCGGGCCAACCCCTTCCGACCGGGTGATCTCAACCCGCTTACCCGCACCTTCGGGTCCACGGCGCTGCCCTACCGGCCCGCGCCCCTGTTCTCGAATCTCGCGACGCCGCCGCTCACCGAGGCGCGGGGCCTCTACTACCCGAACCCCGAGCTCGCCCGCCTCGTGCGGCTCGGCCGCTTCGACAGCTTCGACCAGAACTTCCGCCAAGAGGAGCTCGAGTGGAACCACGGTGCGAGCCAGCAGGACGAAAAGGAGCTCAAGGAGCTCTACCTCGACCTCGAGTTCTTCGAGAGCCGGCTCTGGGTCCGCGTGGGCAAGCAGAGCATCGTCTGGGGCAAGACGGAGCTCTTCCGCACCACCGACCAGTTCAACCCGCAGGACATCGCGCTGGCCACGCTGCCCACCCTCGAGGAATCGCGCATCAGCCTCTGGTCGGCCCGGGCGGTCTGGTCCTTCTACGAGGTGGGCCCCCTCGAGGACGTGCGGCTCGAGCTCGCGGCGAACTTCGACCAGTTCGAACCCGACGACCTCGGGCGCTGTGGCGAGCCCTACACCCCCAACCCGGTCTGCAACAAGACCTTCGGCCTTTTCGCCCACGGGCTCACGGGGCTCGGCCTCGCGGGCGAGATCCGGCCGCCGAACCCCTGGAACAGCTGGAAGGGCCTCGAGGCCGGCGCGCGGCTGGAGTTCCGCTGGGACCGCTTCAGCTTCGCCGTGGTCGACTACTACGGCTACGACGACCGGCCCTACGTCGACCAGCTCTTCGTCTACGAGCGGAACGTGGACCCGACGACCGGGCGGCCGCGCCGCGCCGGCGCCCGGGGACGGTGCCGGACCGGTGCCGAGCCCGACTGCCTCCAGGGCGGCGAGGACGCCCTCCGGAACCACCACGCCAACGTGCAGCTCTTCGCCATGATCTGCTCGTCGAGCGTGGGCTTCAGCGACCTCGACCCGACGGTGTGCGCGCAGTCGGTGTTCAACAGCCAGCAGCTCACCAGCGGCGTGCCCATCGCCCTCGCGCTCGCGCGCATCCTCGCCGGCGACGTCGCCGGCGGACTCGGAGATGGCGCGCTGATCCTCCAGAACATCGGGGGCATCCCGCTCGCCACGGCCCAGCAGGTG
>JALSIO010000548.1 GCA_026989995.1 Myxococcales bacterium | reverse complement strand
TCGCGCCAGGAAGGGCGCTTCCACCTGTTCCTGGTGGATGATGTCCCAGCCGGATCCGGGCAGGCAGTGCTTCGGAGGATGGATGGAGTTCTCGTTGGAGCCGCCCCCCTCCTCCCGCACCTGGCTCGCGTGGTAGCCCACGTAGACGTTCACCACGGAGCGGGTCTTCGGGTTGACGAAGTTGCAGATCAGGTAGTCCGTGACGCCGAGGTTGCGGACCACCCGGTCGTCCATCTTCTCCCGCTCCGGGCACACCCAATCCCCGATCCGATCGGGGAAGGAGGCGAAGCTCTCCCGGGGCGGGGTGACCCGCTCGGTGGCCAGGTAGTTGTAGATGTAGACATGGAGTGCCAGGAAGGCGGCCGCCGCGACGACCTTGGTCATGCCGGGGCTCCCGGGGGCCGACGGCGCAACAGCCGCCGGCCCTGCTGGAGGAGCCATGCCTCGCCGAGCAGGAGCAGGAAGGCGAGCCCGAAGGTGAAAAGGCCCTGGGTCTCGTGAATCACCCCGCCGGCCATCTTCTCGCCGTACCAGGCGGTGAGCACGCCCGTGAGGGCGACGCGGAATGCGTTCACGAGGATGGCGATGGGGATGGCGGAGAGCACGATCACCGCCCTTTCCACGAGCGACTTCCGGAAGAAATAGGCGAAGACCACCCCCAGGGTGATCAGAGCCATGAGCGAGCGCAGCCCGCTGCAGGCCTCGGCCACGAAGAGCTGGGCGTTGGCCAGGTGGATGATGTTCCCCTCCCGCAGGGCCGGGATCTCGAGCCAGAAGAGCACGTCCACCGCCATGTCGGCGGCGAGGAGCTGCAGCGGAAAGGCCACCACGTTCACGAGCGACTGGGGCAGCGGCACCATCAGGAACAGGAAGAAGAGCGGGAACCACAGAACCCGGAACACCTGGCGGCCGAGCAGCAGCAGCGTGAGCCCGATCAAGGTGAGCACGAAGGAGACGCGGAGGTTCATGAGCTCCACGCCGAGCCGGCCCACCGTCAGGGTGAAGGTGGCGAGCCCGAGCGGCAGGAGGCCCCACCAGCTCCCGCGGATCTCGGCCCGGGCGAGCTCGGCCCGCTTCTCCCAGGCGAAGTAGAGCGCGAGGGGAACGATGAGGAAGCCGTGGGAGTAGTCGTCCACGGCCTTCCAGTGGAGGGCCATGTAGTAGAGCACGGGCGCGTAGATGGCGATGGCCGCGCCGACGAAGGCGAGGGCCATCACCACCTGCCGCCGCCGGGCGCCCGGCTCCCGGGCGACACCTTCCGCCGTGGTGATCCCCGAGCTCAACCTTTCGCCGTCCTCCGGGCGCCCCTCCGGCTCAGAAGAGGGCGTAGATGAAGGGCGCGACCGCCGAGCCCTCCGTCAAGACGATCAGTGCCGAGAAGAGCAGCAGCGTGACGATGATGGGCCCGAGCCACCACTTCTTCCGCATGCGCATGAAGGCCCACAGCTCCGATCCGAGCGCGAGGAGTCCCCCCCTTCGCCTGGCCATGTCGTCTCCCTCCATCGGCGCGTCCGCGCCCTCAGTCGAGCTCGAATCGCTCCCGCCAGTCGAATTCCTCGACCAGCGGCGGCTGCTCCTCCTTGAGCAGGATGCGATTTCCCAGCACCAGTGCGTCCATCTGCGTGCGCATGAAGCACAGGTACGCGTCCTCGGGGGTGCACACGATGGGCTCGCCCCGGACGTTGAAGGAGGTGTTGATCAGCACCGGGCACCCCGTCCGCTCCTTGAAGGCGCGCAGCAGGTCGTAGAACTCCGGGTGGTGCTCCCTGCGCACCGTCTGCAGGCGCGCCGAGCCGTCCACGTGGGTGACCGCCGGCAGCTTGCGCTCCGGCCGGACCTGGCACACCAGCAGCATGAAGGGGCTCTCGCGGTCGATCTCGAACCACTCGGCGGCATCCTCGGCGAGCACGGCGGGAGCAAAGGGGCGGAAGCTCTCCCGGAATTTGATCTTCAGGTTGACCCGCTTCCAGTTGTCCGGGTTGCGGGGGTCGGCCAGGATGCTCCGGCTGCCGAGGGCGCGGGGGCCCCACTCGAGGCGGCCCTGGAACCAGCCCACCACCGCCTGCTCGTCGAGCAGGCGGGCCGTCTCCCGGATCATCTCGTCGCGGTCGAGGACTCGCGAGGGGGCCCCGTAGGCGTCGAGGGTCCGGGCGATTTCCTCGTCCGAGTAGGCCGGTCCGTGGTAGGCGTGCTCCATCCGGAACCCGCGCTCCCGCC
>JALSIO010000547.1 GCA_026989995.1 Myxococcales bacterium | reverse complement strand
GCGCCGGGGGTCGGCGCCGGTCGCTTCGGGACGTGGCCGCGGTGGCCCTCCGCCGGGGGGCGCGCCCGTGATCGCGCGCCTCGAGGGCGTCCTTCGGGAGAAGCGACCCACTGCGGTGCTGATCGACGTGGGCGGCGTGGGCTACGAGGTCTTCGTCCCCTTGAGCACCTTCGATGCCCTTCCCGACGAGGGAAAGGTCGTGGCACTGCGCATCCACACCCACGTCCGGGAGGACGCGCTCCAGCTCTTCGGCTTCGCCAGCGAGCTCGAGCGCCGCCTCTTCGAGCTGCTCATCCGCACCAACGGCGTGGGTCCCCGGCTCGCCCAGACGATCCTCTCCGGCATGGCGCCGGCCGACCTCGTCGGGGCCCTCCGGGCGGGGGACGTGGCGGCGTTGCGGGCCGTGCCGGGTCTCGGCGCGAAGAAGGCCGAGCGGCTGGTGGTGGAGCTTCGGGACCGGCTCGGCGAGCTCGAGCCCGCGGCGGCCGCGACCTCGCTCCGCAGCCGGCCGGTGGAGGGCGATCCGGTGGCGGCGCAGGCGGTCTCGGCACTGCTCAACCTCGGCTACCCGAGGCCGCAGGCGGAGCGGCTCGTCGAGCGGGCCCGGGAGGAGCTCGGAGGCGAGGCCTCCCTCGAGGATCTCCTGCGGCGCGCGCTTCGGGGGGCGGTGCGGTGAGCGCGGGCGGGCAGCGGCTGGTCGCGGCGGACCCCGCGCCCGGGGAGCGGCGCTTCGAGGAGGGGCTCCGTCCGCGCACCCTCGACGAGTTCGTGGGACAGGAGCGAATCCGGGAGAACCTCCGGGTCTTCGTCGCCGCGGCCCGGGAGCGGGGCGAGCCGATCGACCACCAACTGTTCCACGGTCCCCCTGGCCTCGGCAAGACGGCGCTCGCGCACATCCTCGCCCGCGAGATGGGCGCCGAGATCAAGGTCACCAGCGGCCCGGCCATCGAGCGCGCGGGCGACCTCGCGGCGCTGCTCTCGAACCTCGGGCCCGGGGACGTGCTGTTCATCGACGAGATCCACCGGCTGCACCCGGCGGTGGAGGAGATCCTGTACCCCGCGATGGAGGACTTCCGCCTCGACCTCGTCATCGGCCAGGGGCCGGGAGCCCAGACCATCCGCCTCGATCTCCCGCGTTTCACCCTGGTGGGGGCGACCACCCGCGCGGGCCTGCTCTCCTCGCCCCTGCGCGACCGGTTCGGCTACCTGGCGCGCCTCGAGTACTACCCGCCCGAGGACCTCGTCCGCGTCCTCGCCCGGACGGCACGCCTGCTCTCGGTGCAGCTGCATCCGGATGCGGCCCTCGAGATCGCGAGGCGCTCCCGGGGGACGCCGCGCATCGCCAACCGGCTGCTGCGCCGGGTTCGGGACTTCGCGGCCGTCTACGACGGGCGGGGGGCCGAGATCGGCGCCGACCGGGCCCGCTTCGCCCTCGAGCGCCTGGAGGTGGACGAGGCGGGATTCGACCGGCTGGATCGCGCCCTGCTGACGGCCCTCGTCGAGAAGTTCGGCGGAGGTCCGGTGGGAATCGAGACGCTGGCGGCCGCCATCGGCGAGGACCGCGGCACGCTCGAGGATCTCGTGGAGCCCTTCCTGTTGCAGGCCGGCTATGTCGACCGCACGCCCCGCGGCCGGGTCGCGACGGACCTGGCACGACGGCACCTCGGTCGCTCGCCGGGGCCGGCGCCGGTCCAGCCCCCCCTCCTCTAGGACCTTTCGGGACCTTGCGCGGCTCGGCCGCCGAGGGGAGCCGGCCCTCGAGGGGCGGAATGCCACGCGGGTTTTCCCCGAGCCTGCGCCCGCCGGCCGCGCAGCGGTGGGCCGGGGGCGCCGCGGACCGGGCGCTGCGTCGGGATCCGTGCACCCCGCGCGCAGGTGGGCGGTGGGCGCTGCCGGCGGCCCGCCGGCGGCGCGTGGGACCCTGGGACCCTTCCCCCTCAACGGCACCCCCGCACCGGCCGATGGAGGGTTGTTCGGGGAGCAGCTCTCCGGGGAGGAGCAGTGCGGGTGCACGCGGTCCTGCGCGTGGTGTGGGTGGTCTGCGGCGGCCTCCTGGCCGGTCTGGGAGCCGTGTCGCTGGCGGCGCATCTCGCGCCCGATCTCGCGCTCGCACCCCGCGCCACGGCCGCGGCCCTGGTCTCGAAGCTGGCCGGCGGCGCGGTCTCGCCGCTCGCGCTCGAGGTGGTGCTCGCGGGGCCGGTGGGACGCTTCGCCCTGCTT
>JALSIO010000546.1 GCA_026989995.1 Myxococcales bacterium | reverse complement strand
TCGATTTCGGCTACGACGGCATCGAAACGCCCGTCGCCAGTTCGCTGCAGACCACCGCCCGCATCGTCGAGCGAAAGACCTCCGGGCAGGCGGGTCTCTCCGGCATGATCCCCCTCTGGGGTGCCAACTACAGCCTCCTCTACAGCGGGCAGCGGCTCAAGTCGACCTCGAGCATCCAGACCCTCTCCCCCGAGTACCGCTCCTCGATCACCGCCCTGCTCCGGGCTCCCCTGCTGCGCAACCTGGTCTGGAGCGAGCCCTGGACCCAGGTGCGGGCCACCCGAATCGCCCACCGGGAGGCGCGGGAGGCCTTTCGCGAGGTGGTGATGAACACCGTCCGTGACATCGAGCTGGCCTACTGGAGCCTGGTGTCCGAACGCCAGCTCCTGCGCGTCGCCCGCAAGAGCCTGGAGACGGCGCGAGCCCTCCTCGAGCAGACCCGTGCCCAGTTCGAGGTGGGCGTGATCTCCCGGGTCGAGGTCACCGAGGCCGAGGCCGGCGTCGCTGCGCGGGAGCTCGGCCTGATCGAGGCGGAGAACCGCTTCCGCCAGGCGCAGGACCGTCTGATCTTCCTGGTCTACGGCCCCGCCCTCGAGCCCGGGCAGGACCTCGAGATCGTCCCCCTCGACCGGCCCGAGGACTTCACGCGCTACGAGGCCGATGCCGAGGTGGCGGCCGGGAAGGCGCTCGACCGCAGGCCGGAGCTCGCGCGGGCCCGCGAGGCCATCGAACGGGCGGAGGTGCTGCTCAAGTTCGCCCGCAACCAGCGTCTGCCCCAGCTCGACGTGCAGGTGAGCTACGGCTTCCAGGGACTTTCGGGAGCGGCCAATCCGAATGCCCTCGATTTCACCGCGGGCACGCGTTCCCTCGTGGAGCAGATCAACGCGGCGCTGGCACCGCTCCAGGCCGCCACCGGGGTCCCCGCCACCGCGCTTCCGGCGCCCCCGCCGCCGGGGCCGCCCCGCGTCCGGCGGACCTACACCGGCTCGGACGAGGACTTCTTCGATGCCGACGGCGCCCACCAGTTCAGCGTGCGCGGCTTCCTCTCCATTCCGCTCGGCAACGTGACCGCCCGCCACCAGGTCACCAGGGCGGACCTCGAGCTCCGCCGGGCCCGGGCCATGCTCCGCCGCGCCGAGGAGGGTGTCGTGCTCGAGGTGCGGGATGCGGTGCGCAACCTGGCCTCGGCGCTCGAGGGCATCGAAGCCGCCCGCCGGCGCCACATCGCAGCGGCGGAGCAGTACCGGGCCGAGCAGGTCCGCCTCGAGCAGGGGGAATCCACCCCCTTCGACACCCTCCTCCGGGAGGAGGACCTCGTCGAAGCCGAGGCGGCCCGAATCCAGGCCTACCAGCGCTACCGGGACTCCGTGGTGCAGCTCGAGCGCGCGCAGGGAACCATCCTCGAGAGCCGCAACATCGTCGTCGAAGACGTGGAGCGGCTGCGATAAGATCCGGCCCGGACGGAAGGGCGGGAGACGCAATGAGCCTGTTCGGAGGTCGGCGAAGGGACGAGCCGCCCCGTCGGGGGCCGCAGGACGCGCCCAGGCGGGAGCCCGGGACGGGGGCCGGGGACGAGTCCCCTCGCGAGGGGACGGAGGTGGATGCACCCACCCCGCCGGCTCCCGCACGGGATCGGACGGCGCCTCCGGGCGGGCCGTCCGGCACGCCGGTGTCCCCCGCCGCGCGCGCGGGCGCCACGGTGCGCCCAGGCCCAGAGGAGAAGATGGCCCACATCGGAAAGTCGATCTCGATCAAGGGCGACCTCACCGGAGGCGAGGACCTGGTCATCGAGGGCCGGGTGGAGGGCAAGATCGACCTGCCCGAGAACCAGCTCACCATCGGCGCCGGCGGCGAGGTCTCTGCCGACGTCCACGCCAAGCACGTGGTGGTGGTCGGCCGGGTGGCCGGCAACGTGAGCGCCAGCGATCGCCTCGAGATCCACGAAAGCGGCATCGTCGAGGGCGACGTCCGGGCCCCCAACCTGGTGGTCCAGGAGGGGGCCGTGATCAACGGCACCATCGAGATGACCGCGAAGGGAGGCGCCGCCAGGCCCGCGGCCCGGCCGGCGCCTCCGGCGGCCGCCGCCGCCGGGTCGGGCGGCGCTCCGGCAGCGAAGCCCCCCGCCTGAGGCGAGCCGCCTAGCGCGAGCGGCGCCCCTTCCGGGCGCCGCCGCGCCGCCGCGGACCGGCCCCTGCCGGGCGCGCGGGGCGCGCCGGCCGGGG
>JALSIO010000545.1 GCA_026989995.1 Myxococcales bacterium | reverse complement strand
CCCCGGCGATTCCTGCCGGTACTACGTGCCCTACGACGGCATCTTCCGCGAGATCCCGGGCGTCTGGATCCGGGGCAGCGATGGCGCCCGCCTTCAAGAGTTGTGCGAGGCCGGGCCGGTCGAGATCGAGCTCGCCTCGGAGGTCGAGCGCGGGGAGGTGGAGTGCCGGAACATCGTGGGCGAGCTCGACGGCCCGGGCGAGGACCTCGTCGTGATCGGCTCCCACCACGACGGACCCTGGGCCTCGGCCGTCGAGGACGCCTCGGGGGTCGCGCTCGTCCTGGCGCAGGCGGCCTACTGGTCCCGGATCCCGGCCGCGGAACGACCCCACCGCATGCTCTTCCTCCTGAATGCGGCGCACATGGCCAGCGGCGCCGGGTGCCGCGCCTTCCTCGAGGCCCACGCCGGCGAGCTCGACCGGATCGTCCTCGAGGTGCACCTCGAGCACGCGGCCCGCGAATTCCGGGAGGGCGCGCAGGGCCTGGAACCCACGGGCGAGCCCGAACCCCGCTGGTGGTTCACCAGCCGGATCCCGCTGCTCGAAGCCGCCGTGGCCGAGGCCCTCTCCGCCGAGGAGCTCGGCCGCTCGCTGATCCTGCCTCCGGACGCGTTCGGATCGCATCCGACCACGGACGGGGGATTCTTCCACCTGCACGGGGTCCCCCTGGTGAACTTCCTCACGGCGCCCTTCTACCTCTTCGACGAGATGGATCGCATGGACAAGGTCGACGCCGATTCGCTGGTTCCCGTGACGCGCGCAGCGATCCGCATCCTCGAGGCGACTCGGGGCGTCCCGGCCGCCGAGATGCGCGGGTGAGCACGCAAGAGCTTTCGAGCCGCGCCCTCGAGGCGCACTTCGGCGATCTCGCGCGGGTTCTGGCCCTCGAGGAGGCACGCCGCTTCCGGCGCGCTCGCTACCGGGAGCCGGTCACGCGGGGTCTGGTCGAGCGGCGCCGCGCGAAGGCGCCGGAGGTGCGCATCTGGATCGCCCCGGGTCGACTGCGCGCACCTCTCCTCCTGGCCGGGGCCCGCGGGGCTCGGGGTCGGCAAGGTCGAGGACCTGTTCACGCTCCCGTCCTTCCGGGGTCGCGGGATCGCCCTCGCGCTCCTCCACCACGCCGTCGCAGACGCCCGGGCCCGCGGGGCGGGGCCGGTGGTGATCGGTGCGGATCCGGGCGACACGCCGAAGCACCTCTACGCCCGCCTCGGCTTCCGGCCGCTTTGCGTGGTGCGCGCGTGGCACCTCGATAGGTCCCGGGAGGCGAAGCCCAGCGAGCCGCCGTATCCGTAGTGGCCGAAGCTCGCGGGCGTCGGACCCGTCGGCCGCTCGGGATCCGCGATCCGGAAGCCGATCCCGAAGCGGGTGGGGCGGCCGAGGACGCGGGCCCACTGCGCCTCGCTCACCAGCGCGACGTCCGGGAGATCGACCTCGGCGGCCGGGTGGTCGGGTGCGACGGGTGCCCCGAACCAGAAGGAGACCCCGGCCGGACCGGCGAGGCGGCGGGGAAGCGCCTGCCCGGGCGACTCACCGGTCGCCCGGCGGAGCACCTCGCCCACGAGGAAGCCGAAGGTGTCCACGTGGTGGCCGTGGGCCGATCCGGGCTCCCACCCGGGCCGCTCGGCGGCGAGCGCCGCGGTCACGGTCTCCCCTTCTCGCCGGCCGTGGCGCTCCCCGAAGACCCGACCGGACGGATCCGGCTCACCATTCCCCTCGAAGTCCGCGGGCACGAGCTCCGCCTCGGCATCGGTTCCATCGTGCGCGATGCCGTCCGGTCGGCGCCGGTGGGCGCGCTCGGCGAGGGCGATGCCCTTCGGCAGCGGGTGGCGGAGGCTCCCGAGGACCGCGACCCGAGAGCCGCCTGGGGGAGGAGGCGGCCGTGCTTCGCACGCGGCTGCATCGGGAGATCGGGCTCGCGCCGGACTGGCTCGACACCCTCGCCCCCCGGCGGCTCGAGAGGCTCGAGGCGGAGCGTTGCGGCGAGGCCGGTTCGAGGGAAGGGTGACGCTCCGCGTCGAAGCGCGGCCGGCCTCGGCAGAGCTCCTCCCCCGGACCGAGCTCACGGCCCGCGGCCGCGAGCCCTGACGGGGCCGCCCCTCGGGCCCGGCCCTATCCTTGGTGCCGTGCGATCACGGACCGCACGAATCATCGGGGGTCTCGCCCTCGTCGCGGCCCTGTTGGGGGCCGCGGCGTGGCTCCGGGGCTCCCTCGGCCTCGAGGCGAGT
>JALSIO010000544.1 GCA_026989995.1 Myxococcales bacterium | reverse complement strand
GACGCCGAGCACCTGCGTCTCGAGGTAGGGCACCGGCGCAGCCCGCCGGCCGGCCTCCTCGAGCACCCCGGCGATCTCGAGGAACCCGAGGCCCGCGCCGCCCTGCTCCTCGGGCACGGCGATGCCGAGGAGTCCGGCCTCCGCCATCACCCGCCAGAGCGCCGGATCGAAGCGGAGCCCGCCCCGCTTCTCGAGCTCCCGCACCCGTTCGTGGCTCGCGTGCTCCGCGAAGATCGCGCGCGCGAGCTCGATGATCTGCCTCTGCTCCTCGCTCGGATCGAAGTCCACCGCCGCCCCCTCAGTGCCTCGGGATCCGCGGGAGGCCGAGGCCGAAGAGGCCGATCAGGTCCCGCTGGATCTCGTTGGTTCCCCCGCCGAAGGTGAGGATGAGCAGGCTCCGGTAGAGCCGCTCGAGGTGCCCCGCGAGAAGCTCCTCCGGCGAGCCGTGGACCAGGTAGGAGCGCGGCCCCAGGATCTCCATCATCCGCCGGAAGGCGTCGAGGTAGAACTCGGTTCCGAAGACCTTGAGGGCCGAAGCGTCGGCCGGATCGAGGCGGCCCTTCGTCGCCGACCACGCCACCTTCCAATTGAGCAGCCGGATGAACTCGATCCCCGCGGCGATGCGCGCGAAGTGGAGCTTCACCCACTCCTGGTCCACCAGCCGGCGGCCGTCCGGGAGCTTCTTCTCATGGGCGTAGCGGAGCGCCTGTTCGTAGACCCCCTCGAGCATTCCCGCCGAGCAGAGGGTGACCCGCTCGTGATTGAGCTGGCTGGTGATGAGCTTCCAGCCCTGGTTCTCCCTGCCGACGAGGTTTTCCACCGGCACCCGCACGTCGTCGAAGAAGACGGCGTTGATGTCGTGTTCCGAGAGGAGGTCGAGCGGGTCGATGCGGATCCCGGGGGTGTTCTTGAGATCCACGATCAGGATCGAGATCCCGGCGTGCTTGGGGGCCATGGGATCGGTGCGCACCGCGAGCCAGAGGTAGTCCGCATCGCCGGCTAGGCTGGTCCAGAGCTTCTGGCCGTTGACCACGTAGTGGTCGCCGCGGCGTTCCGCGCGCGTGGTCAGCGAGGCGAGATCGGTCCCGGCCCCGGGCTCGGAGTAGCCGATGGCGAAATGGATCTCTCCCCGGAGGATCCGGGGGAGGAAGAATTCCTTCTGCGCCTCGGAGCCGTGCCGCATGAGGGTGGGGCCGACGGTGTTCACCGTCAGCATGGGCACGGGGGCCCCGGCCCGCATGGACTCGTCGAAGAAGATGAACTGCTCGATCTCCGAGCGGCCCTGGCCGCCGTACTCCACCGGCCAGCCGATGCCGAGCCAGCCGTCGGCGCCCATCTCGCGCACCACCGCCCGCATGGTCTCGCCCACCCCGCGACCCCGGTGCAGGGCCTCGCGGATCTCGGGGGTCAGCAGCTTCTCGAAATAGGCCCGGAGCTCGCGCCGCAGGGCCTCCTGCTCCTCCGTGTACCCGATGAACATGCTGCCTCCGGCCCGGCGCGCGGAACGTAGCCCGGATCGCGGGCGGGATCCCGGGGGGCGGACGGATCAGCGGAAATCCGCGCTGCTCCCCGCCTGCGGGCGGCGGCCGGAGGGCTCCCCGCGCCCGGGGTGCGCTGCCGGGCCAGGCCGGGCCGCGGGTGCCGGTCCGGCGCCGACCACGCCGGAGGGCCCCGGGGGCAGGAAGAGCCACAGGCCCGCGCGGGCGAGGTCACCGCGCCCGACCACGCCGTCTCCGTCGAGGTCGTGCAGGGCCGGATCGCCGCCGGTGGCCACCGCCCGCGCGAGCCGCTCGAGGTCCCCCTCGGGCGGCCTCCCGAACCCCGTGGTGACCCGCCCGTCGCCGTCGAGGTCCGGATCGCAGGCGGTGCCGTAGCCGTCCCCGTCCCCGTCCACCTGGGCCGGGTCCTCGAGCCGGAGGCAGCGGTCGACGGCGTCGGGCACCCCGTCGAGATCGCGATCGCCGGCGTCCGCGCGGGGCGGCGCTGCCACCTGCATGAGGGGGTCGCCCACGTAGACACTCATCCAGCCCAGGTAGGGAACCGCCCGGAAGAAGGCCTCCACCGCCGGTGCCCCGCGGAGGTAGTGGTCGAAGAGGACATCCGGCCGCGGCACACCGGGAAGAGACGGCTCGTACACCGAGCCCGCGAGCCCGGCCGCACCGAGGGCAATGAGGTCGGCGACCAGCGACTGCCCCTTCTCCTGCGGCGCCGAAAAGGTGCGGGCG
>JALSIO010000543.1 GCA_026989995.1 Myxococcales bacterium | reverse complement strand
GGAGCCGCCTTCCGCGAGCTCCTCGATGCCGCCGCCAGCGCGGAGGAGGCCTTCCTCCGCGGACCGAACGCCGTCTCGGACCTGGCGGACGTCCTGGACGGATACGTCTGGGCCATGGCCCTCATGCGGGTGGCGCTCCTCGCCTACGTCCACGCCGACCCGGATCGCCCGCGCTTCGAGGACATCGTGGGCCCGAGTCTCAAGTGGGGCGGCGACAACCCGGACGCCTTCTACCAGCTCGCGGCCGTCGACGGCCGGCAGCGGTACCGGATCCGCGGCATCCGGGGCGACGCCGCCTATCTCTCGCTCACGGTCTACGGCGGCCCCCGCGACGGCAGCTACGGGGCCCAGCGCACGGTGGCGACCCTCAACCACCGGGAGATCGACTTCGGCCCGGACGGCCGCTTCGAGGTCGCTGTCGGCCCCGGTGAGAGCGGCCGGGGTCGCCTCGGCCTCGCGCCGGACAGCCTCTTCGTCATCACCCGGGACTATCTCGCCGATCCGGTGGGCGGCCGCCGGGCCCGCTTCGAGATCGAGCCGGAGGCGCCCGCACCTGCGCGCCCCTGCAGTGACGCCGAGCTCGCGGCCCGCTTTCGCGCCGCGGCGCGCTTCGTGAAGGAGCAGCTCGCCTTCCAGCCGATCCCGCTGCCCCCGGGCAACCGGGTGCAGCCCCCGGCGCCGGCGCGCCAGGCCTTCGGGTGGAACGCGGCCGATGCCTGCTACGCCATGGGCGCCTTCGACCTCACCCCGGAACAGGCTCTCGTCGTGCGCGGACGCTCGCCGGAGTGCGCCTTTTTCAACGTCTGCCTGTGGAACCCCTTCCTGCACAGCTTCGACGCGAGGCTGGGACGGGCGAGCCTGAACGGCTTCCAGGCCGCGATGGGTCCGGAGGGGCACTTCGAGCTCGTGGTCTCGGCGCGGGACCCGGGCCACCCGAACTGGCTCGCCACCGGCGGCCGCCGCCGCGGCCTCCTCTGGTTCCGATGGTTCCTCGCGCGAACCGTGCCGGAGCCCCTCGAGACCGAGGTCCTGCCCGTGGAGAAGGCGGGCCGGTGAGCGCGCCCCTCGAGCTCGACGACCTCGACCGGCCACGGCTTCCGCTCCCGCTCCGGCTGGTGAACGCCCTTCCCGATCGAGCCGCCGCCGCCGGGCCGAGCGCTCGATCCGCTTCCTCGACCGGGCCATGCCGCGGTTCGGCGCCATGCACGAGTTCGAGGCCGGCGAACCCCACGAGGAGATCCAGCTCCTCGCCATCGCCTTCGCCACCCAGCTCTTCGAGGCCAGCCACCGGGTGCCGACCAGCGTGCGCGGGTACCGGGACACCGACCAGACGCCGGCCTACCGCACCCTCCGGCGGGTGCTGCGGGCCCTCACCTGGCTGCGGGGTGGCCGCCGCTGGCTGCTCAAGAGCCCGCAGCACCTCGAGAACCTGGGCCCCCTGCTCGAGACCTTCCCGGACGCCACCCTCGTGCAGACCCACCGCGACCCCGTGCGGATCACCGTCTCGCTGGCCACGATGGTGGCCTACGGGGCCCGGATGCAGCAGCGGCGGCCCGATCCGGCGGCGATCGGCCGGCAGTGGGGCCGCCGGGTGGAGGACATGCTCCGCGCCTCGGTGGAGGGCCGCAACCGGCTTCCCGCGGACCCGGTGGTGGACGTGCACTTCGCGGAGCTGCAGAAGGATCCGCTCGGCGCCGCGGCCCGGATCCTGGAGCGCGGCGGGCTCCCCTTCGGTCGGGAGGCGCGGGCCGCCGCGGAGCCCTACCTCGCCACCCACCCCCGCGGTCGCTTCGGCCGCGTGCGCTACCGGCCCGAGCCGCTCGGCCTCGACGAGGCCGAGCTCTCCGAGCGCTTCCGCTTCTACCGGGAACGCTTCGGCGTGCCCCGGGAGGAGGCCCCGTGAGCGCAGGCGCACCCCAGCCGATCCTCCAGGGGCTCTGCTCCGTGAGCTTCCCGAAGCTCGGGGCGGAGGAGGTGCGCCGGCGCGCCGCCACCGCGGGGCTCGCCGCCATCGAATGGGGCGGCGATGTCCACCTCCCGCCCGGCGAGACCGCCCGCGCGCGCGACCTCGGCCGGCGCACCCGCGAAACGGGCCTCGCCATGCCCTCCTACGGCTCCTGCTTCTTCGCGGGACGGACGCCCCTCTCGCTCCTCGAGCCGGTTCTCGACACGGCCCTCGCGCTCGGCGCCGGCCGGGTCCGGCCGCGGACACCCCTCGGCGTCCGCCCCGATGCCCCCCCGACCTGGG
>JALSIO010000542.1 GCA_026989995.1 Myxococcales bacterium | reverse complement strand
GCCCGGGTCCTCCGTGAGTGCGACGGCCCGGGCGGCCGCGGGGGGAAGGGGCGGCAGCTCGCCCGCGTCGCTCAGCAAGCTCGCCAGCTTCGGGTCCAAGGGCGTCCCCTCCGCGGAGTCCGGACGGCCGCGGGCGACGACGCGAAACCGGAAGCCGCACCCGTCCGGACGGTGTTTTCCCCGGGTTTCTCTTCGGGAAACCGCCCGGCCTCCTTGACCGCGTGCAGGAGGTCGGCAGCCAGGCGGACGATGGCGCGCGCCGCCGGTGCCGTGGGAGCGGCCTCCACCACGGCCTGCTGCATGGCGACGGCGCGTGGCACGCGGGCGTCGCGCGGCACGTGGCCGCGGTACGAAAGGCCGCGCCCGAGGAAACGCCGGGCGAGGCGATCGAGGTGGTCGTGGGTCTCGAGCGCCTCGAGCTCGGATCCCGCCGCGTTGACCAGCAGCTCGAGCTCCGGGCCTCCGGCCCGCCCGCACCCCCCGAGGAGCTTCACCACCGCATAGGCGTCCGCGAGGCTGGTCGGCTCCGGGGTCGCGACGACCACGGCCCGCCCACAGGCGGCGGCGAGGTCGAGCACCACCGGCCCGATCCCGGAACCGAGATCGAGTAGGACGAGGTCGAAGCCCGCCGCGGCGCCGGCAAGGAGCGCCGCGAGCCGTCCGATCTCCTCCCGCGGAAGCGCCGCGAGGTCGGCGCGCGCCGACGCCGCCGGCAGGATGTGGACGCCGCGCGGTCCGGGATGGATCACGGCCTCGAGGGGTTCGTGCCCGAGGAGGAGCTCGCGGCTGCCGGCCGCGGCGGGCAGGCCCAGCAGCACGTCCACGTTGGCGAGGCCCAGGTCGCCGTCCACGAGGAGCACCCGGGCACCGAGGCCGGCGGCCGCCAGGGCCGTGTTCACGGCGACATGGGTCTTGCCCACGCCGCCCTTGCCCGAGACGAAGGCCACCATCCGCGCGGCTGCGGCCTCCCGTTCCCGAAGAATCCGGAGCCCCTCGGCCTGGTCCGCCCTCATGCCGCCTCCGCCGGCAGGAGCCAGCTCGCGAGCTCCTCGGGATCGGGGAGATCCAGGTCCTCGGGAACCCGCTGGCCCGCCGCCACCCAGGACAGCGGCGGTGTTCCCTCGTCGAGCAGGAGGTTCAGGAGCTCCACCGGCGAGCCGGTCTCGTCGAGCTTGGTCACGATCAGCGTGTCCGGGCGCAGGCTGCGGTAGCGCTCGAGCTCCGCGCGCAGGTCCGCCTCCCGGGTCGGAGCCGCCAGGACCAGGTGCACCCGCGCGCGCCGGCCGAGCGCCTCCCGGAGTCGGAGCAGCTCGCCGAGGGCCTCACCGTCCCGCCGGCTTCGCCCGGCGGTGTCGATGAGCAGCCGGGAGCGCGCCAGGCGATTTGCGAGCCGCCCGAGCTCGTCGGGCGAGGTCACGCGTTCGAAGGGCACGCCGAGCAGCCGGGCGTAGCTCTTCAGCTGGGCTTCGGCGCCGATGCGCCAGGTGTCGGCCGTGAGAAGGGCCACCTCCTCTGCAGCGAGGTCGGAGGCGAGGGCGGCGAGCTTCGCCAGGGTGGTGGTCTTGCCCACCCCGGTCGGACCCACCAGGAGATCGGCCCGCGGGCCCTCGTCGGCGCGGGGAATGGCCAGACGGCGCTCGAGCCGACGGGCCAGCCTCTGCGCGAGGAGCCGCGGTGCGTCCTCCTCGGGCCCGGCCGCGATCTCGGCCGCGAGCGAGCGGGCGTGGCGGCCGGCCAGGCCGGCCGCCACCAGCCTCCCTGCGAGACGGTCGCCGCTCCTCGCGGCGTCGACGTCCAGCCGCAGTCGGCGGAGCGCGCGGATCTCGCCGAGGAGGTCCTCGTCCAGCCGATCCCCCGACAGGCGCTCCACGCTGCGCCGGAGCTCCCGGATCTCCGCCTGCAGGGGCTCCACCAGCGCCCGCCCGATCACGAGCTCCCGCCAGGAGGGATCCGGACCGACCCGCGCCGGCCGCGCGGCACCCGCTGCCCCGTCCTCCCCGGTCCGGCGGACCTCGCCCCGCCCGGAGGCGGCGGGATGGTGATCCCGATCGACCGCCGCGGTCACCTCCACGGCGGTGCGGGCGAGCAGGCCGAAACGGCCCCGGGCCACCCGGACGGAGCGGGTCGACAGCACCAGGGCGTCCGGTCCGAGCTCCTCTTTCACCTTGCGCACGGCCTCGAGGAGGGTGGGGCCGACGAAGCGCCTAATGTGCATCGCCCGTCACCTCCGGAAGCGGGGAGCACATTAG
>JALSIO010000541.1 GCA_026989995.1 Myxococcales bacterium | reverse complement strand
GGGCCACCGAAGCCCTTCAGGGCGCAAGCCGCAGACTCGCCCAGGAGAAGCCCACCGGCGAGCACCACGAGCCACGGCAGGAGGGCGCGCCCTCCCCCTCCGCATCGGCCGGAACGCGGCACTGCTTCCACCCCTCGCACCCGGTCTCCCCCTCCCTGCTCCGACCGGGGGGCGGTCCGGGGCCGGGAGTCGGCTCCGGGAGGCGCTCCCCCGTGTATCCTGCGGCCGGGCGGGCCGGAATCTGAAGCCCCGGCACCATACCCGGGCGGGGTACCTGGCGCCACCGGTCCTCGCGCTCGCACCGCTCCACCCGCGGGCCCGCGGAGGCCGGAAGGCCGCGAGCGACGACCGGCGCGCTGGAGGTGCCGCCCCGGCGTCGGCGTGGGTGGCCCCGACCGGCCCGCGTGCCCCGGGATCGCGCCGCGGCCGGAGACTGGGGGCGTGCGTGGCCCAAGGTCCGGCCCCCAGGGGGGTCAGCGGGCCGCCGGCTCTCGGGTGCGACCCAGCTCGAAGCGGAGCGCGTCCTCGAGATCGGGGTGCTCGAAGCGGTACCCGGCGCGGAGCAGCACTTCGGGGCGAACCCGGGCGGAGCAGAGCAGCGCCTCGTCGGCGAGCTCTCCGAAGGCGAGGCGAAGCGCCGGGGCGGGGGCTGGCAGGAGGGCTGGCCGACGCAGCACCCGGGCGAGGGTGCGGGCGTAGTCCCGCTGGCGCACGGGCTCGGGCGCCACGAGGTTCACCGGCCCCGACACATCCTGTCGGCGGAGCAGGGTGTCCACCGCGTAGACGGCGTCGTCCAGCGAGATCCAGGGAAGCCAGGCCCGGCCGTCGCCGAGGGGGCCTCCGAGTCCGAGCCGGAACAGGGGAAGCACCTGGCCGAGGGCCCCGCCCCGCGCCGAGAGGACGACCCCCATGCGCAGGTGGACCACCCGCGTGCCCGCCTCCGCGAGTCGCGTCGCCTCCGCCTCCCATTGCCTGCACAGCTCCGCCAGGAAGCCCTCGCCGGGCCCGGCGGTCTCGGGGAGCGGCGCGTCGCCGCGGTTCCCGTAGAAGCCGACGGCCGAGCAGGAGAGGAGCACACCGGGCGGTGCCGGGAGCCGGGCGAGTGCGTCCACGAGCAGCCGGGTTCCCTGCACGCGGCTTTCCCGGATCGCGCGCTTTCTCGCCGCGGTCCAGCGACCTCCGAAGAGGCTCTCCCCGGCGAGGTGGATCACCGCGTCCACGCCGGCGAGGCCCGCCGCGTCGATCCGGCCCGCGGCCGGGTCCCATCCCACGTCGGAGGTTCCCGACCGCGGTCGGCGGGTGACGCGCCGCACCTCGTGGCCCGCGGTCCCGAGGTACGCCGCGAGGGCGGTCCCGATGAGGCCCGTGGCACCGGTGATGGCCACCGTTCGGGCTTCGGACTGCGGCCCGTCGAGCTGGCGGCTCAGGTCCGAGCGCGTGCGCCGGTGGCGGAAGGCGAGCATGCGGCCCAGCTCGCGCTCGACGGGCCGCCGGGCCAGACGATCCACGGCCGCGCCGCCCGGCAGCGTCCAGAAGATCTCGTCCCGGAGCCTGGAGCCGTCGGCGCCGTCTTCCGGGAGGAACCGGTGGCGGTGTTCGAAGCGGGCAAAAGGACCGCGCACCTGCACGTCCGAAAAACCCTCGGGCGGCCGGACGTCACGGTGCTCGGCGACGAACCGGAAGCCGAGCGGTCTGTGCCCCATCCGCAGCGTCACCCGCGCGCCCTCGGCGACCGGGCCGGGGATCTCGACCCGGACCGGCTGCCACGGAGGGAGCAGGCGGTCGAGGGCTCCCGGGCGGAGGTGGAAGGCGGCCAGGGCCTCGCGGGGCCAGGGGATGGGACTTTCGGCCACGAAGTGGGGCACCCGGTCCTCTCGCCGGTGCCGCCGGCGCGTCCGGATCGAGTCCGGTTTCCTACGCTTGGGGCGGCGCTGCGGGACTCTAGCGGCCCTCCGCGCGGAAGACTGGCGGCCGGCCTTCTCCCGGCCGTCGGGAGCCGGCCGAACCGCTGTGTCGACGGTGTGGCGCGAGCCTTGCACGTGGACGGAGATGCAGGCAGCCGCGCGGCACCGTTCCGGACCGAGGCCGGGTTGGAGACCCGGGGGCCGGCGCGTCTGCCCTGGCTCGCGGAGGGGAGGAGTCGATGACGGAGCAGTCCGGACGGCGGTGGGTGCGGTGGTTTCGCGAGCTCTCGATGGAGGACGTGCCGCTCGTGGGCGGCAAGAACGCCTCGCTCGGCGAACTCTACCGCG
>JALSIO010000540.1 GCA_026989995.1 Myxococcales bacterium | reverse complement strand
TGCCCCCGGGCCACGAGCGCTACGCGCAGGCGAGGACGCAGATGGCCGCGATCCTCGAAAAGCGGGGCGAGCTCGAAGCCGCCCTCGAGGAAGTGGAGCGGGCGCGCGCGGCGGGCTCGACCCGGCCCCTCGACCTCTACTACGCGAGCCTGCTCGCCCGAAGCGGTCGCTTCGACGAAGCCGTGGCCTTCCTCGAGGACCTGCTCGCCGAAAACCCCGACGACGACGAGATCCTCTACAACCTCGGTGTCCTCTACGGGGAGCGAAAGCTCCGGGAGCAGGCGCTCCGGTACATGGAGCAGGCGCTCCAGAAGAATCCGGACAACGCGAGCGCGCTGAACTACCTCGGCTACTCCTTCGCGGAGCGCGGCGAGCGGCTCGACGAGGCCGAGGAGCTGATCCGGCGCGCGCTCGAGCTGCGGCCCGACGACGGCTACATCACCGACAGCCTGGGCTGGGTCTACTACATGCGTGCCCGGCAGCTCCTCGAGGAAGGCGAGGCGCAGCGGGCCCGCGAGCTCGCGCAGCAGGCCCTCGAGCAGCTCCACCGGGCTGCAGAGCTGACCGGTGGCGACCCGGTGATCTCCGAGCACCTCGGCGACGCCTATCTCCTGCTGGGACGCAAGCGGGAGGCGCTCGAGCGCTACCTCCAGGCGATGGAGCAGGGCCCCCGGGCCGACGAACAGCCCGAGCTCCCGGCCAAGGTCGAGCGACTGCGCGGGGAGCTCGGCTCGCCTTGAGGCGGCCTCCCGGCCGGCCCGCCCGCCGGGTGCTCCCGGCGCTCTGCCTGCTCTTCCCGGTCCTCCCCCTCGCCGCGTGCCGCACCGTTCCCGGTGGCCTCCGGCCGCTTCCGGCGGGGGACCCGCGTCCCGCGGCCCTTCTCCTCGAACTGCAGGTCCGCTTCGCCGAGCGGCAGGCGCTTCGCGGCCGGCTCCGGCTGGCCGTGGACGGGCCGGCCGGCTCCGGGCGCAGCCGGCTTCGTCTTCTGGCCGCGCGGCCGGCGCGGCTCCGGGTCGAGGTCCGCGGGCTGCTCGGCGAGACGGTGGCGCTCCTGGTGACCGACGGCGAGCGCTACGCCCTGGTGGCACCCGCCGAGGGGCGACGCGAGCACGGCCCCGTCCACGAGGGAATCCTCCGCGAGGTCGCCGGGCTCGACCTCCGGCCGGAGGAGGCCGTCTCGCTGCTTCTGGCCTCCCCGCCCGTGGGGCCGGGGGCGCGGCCGAAAGATGCGGTCGCCCTCGGCGACGGGGGGCTGCGCTTCGCCGTGGTGGGTGCCGGCGGGCAGCCGGAGGCGGAGCTCGAGTTCGATCGGCTGGGGCGGCTGCGGGTCTGGACCCGCTTCGGACCGGCCGGCGGCACCCGTTTCCGGGCCACCTTCGGCGACTGGCGCGACGACCCCGGCGAGCCCTTCCCCTTCCACCGCGAGGTCGCCTTCCCGGCCATCGGTGCCCGGGCCTCGCTTTCGTTCCGGGAGGCCGAGCTCCTCCCGGAGGTGGACGGGGCCGCCTTCGGGGTGGACCGTGCCGCCGCGGGCGGGAGCAGAGCGACCGGGCGGGGGCCGGCTAAGCTTCCGGCTCCCGGGTGCCGCCCGGGATCCGCGGGAGGGGGGGAATGCGGATCCGGCGCGTCCTGATCCTGGCACCGCTGGCGCTGCTCGCGGTCCTGCTGCAGTCCGCCTTCTGGGTGCCCACCTTCGACGACCAGGCGCGCGGGAACCCCGCTCGCCTGACCATGTTCATCGATGCCAGCACCGGCGACGCGCGGCTGCTCAATCCCATCCTGGCCGCCGACTCGGTGAGCAGCCAGGTGGTGGGCTACGTCTTCGACAGCCTCCTCGATCTCGACGAGGAGCTCGAGCTGCGCCCGCGGATCGCCAAGCGCTTCGCCGTCCGCGAGCGGGTTGTGCTCGTGGAGCGCCCCGGCCACCGGCTTCCGGACGGCCGCCCCGCGACGGCGGAGGGGCTCGCGGCGCGCCTCCGCGCCGTGCGGGCCGGCGCCGGGGATCCGATTCTCGCGCCGCTGCGGGCGATCCTCGAGGCCGTCGACGAGCTTCCGCCGGAGACGCTCGAGGTTCCCGTCGAGGTTCCGGCGGGGGAGGGGGGGGAGTCCGAATCGCTGGTCGTCCGGGTTCCGGCGCCGGCGCGGGTCCGGCTCGAGCTCTCACGAGTCGATCCGGAGTTTCGCACCCGGCTTCCAGCGCTGCTCGGCGACGGATTCGAGACGGGCTTCGATCCCCTGGCGGGGGTCGAGCT
>JALSIO010000539.1 GCA_026989995.1 Myxococcales bacterium | reverse complement strand
GACGATCTCGATGGCTTTCACGGCACCCTCGGCCCGGGCGCGGGCCTCGGCGCGCGTGGATCCGGTGGCGATGACCACGCCCGCGCGGGCGGGGTGGCTCCGGACCGGGGGGATGACGTCCCCCGGGCCCACCCGAACCTCGAGGTAGGCGATTCCGGCGGCGCGCCGCACCTGCTCTGCGCCCGCCACCCGGAGCACGCGGCCGGGCTCGGGAAGGAGATACCGCTGGCACACCGGCCGCTCGAAACGCGGCTCGAAGGCGCGGGGATCGGGCCGCTCGCCGAGGGCGAGGGCGATGGCGGCACGCACCGGCTCCACCCCGGTGGAAAGCGGGATTTCGTGCGTGCAGAAGTAGCCCCCGGACGGCCGTGCCGCGAGCTCGATCACCGTGGGCTCGCCCCGGTGGACCACCACGTCGCCCTTGGCGATCCCCGTGCGGATCCCGAGCGAGAGGGCGGCCGCCTCCACGACCTCGCGCACCCGCTTCCGCAGCCCCGGCGGAAGGGCGCTCGGGAGGTCGCCGCCGTCCTCGATCACGAAGGGGGCGAACTGCTCGAGGCGGGCGTAGTTCCGGTCGGCGAAGCCGGGCGTCGCCGCCCGGCCGTCGACCAGGATGCTCTCGGTGCTGATCTGCGGCCCGTCGAGAAAACGCTCCACGAGCACGCAGCCGGAAGGCGATTCGGAGCGCGCCGCCTCGAAGGCCCACTTCGGGTCCACGCGGCCGGTGAGGCGGACCACCCCCCGGGCTCCGCGGCTGTCCACCGGCTTGACGATCAGCGGCGGGCCGAGCTCGCGGAGCGCGGCCTCCACGTCCTCCGGCCGTCGCGCCGGCGCGAACCAGGGCACGGGGATCCCGTCCCGGGCGAGGCGCTGCTTCATGTCCAGCTTGTGGGTGGCGAGGCGCGCCGTTTCCGCGGGAATTCCCGGGAGCCCCAGGGCCTCGGCCACCGCCGCGACGGTGACCGGCACGTCGTGGGCGACCGAGAGCACGCCGTCGATCCGGCCGTGGCGGCGCTCGAAGTCCCGCGCCGCGGCCACGGTCTCCTCCGGGTCGTAGGTGCTCGCCACCGCCCGGTGATGGGCGAGCCGCATTCCCGGCGCCCGGGGATCGCGGTCGCTCACCACGACCCGGTGGCCCAGCGAGCGGGCGAGTGCGATGGCGGGGGCCGCCTCGCCGCCGCCTCCCACGAACCAGAGGGTCCTCACCCGAAGTACATGCCCCCGTTCAGGTTGAGGGTCTGCCCGGTGATGTAGCCGGCCTCGTCGCTGGCGAGGTAGACCACCGCCGCGCCCACCTCCTCCACCCGACCGAGTCGGCCGGCGGGGATGGCCCGTACCTTCTGCTCGCCCTCCTCGCTGGCCAGTTCGGCCGCCGACATGTCGGTGGCGACGAGTCCGGGGGCGATGGCGTTGCTGGTGACCCCGCTGCCGCTCGCCACCCGCGCCAGGGATCGGGCGAGGCCGATGAGCCCGGCCTTGGCCGTGGCGTAGTGCACCTGTCGGAGCCCGCCCCACTGTCCGCCGATGGAGCTCAGGTGGATCAGTCTTCCGAAGCGGCGCTCCATCATCCCGGGAAGCACCTCCTGGGAGCACACGAAGGGTCCGCGGAGGTTCACGGCCATCATCCGGTCGAAGTCGTCGTCGGTGATCTCGGCGAAGGGCTTTTCCTGGGCGATGGCCGCGTTGTTCACCAGGATCTCCACCGGACCGAGCGCGGCGCCGACGCGGGCGAGGGCGGCGCACACCTCGTCGCGGCGCTCCACCCGCAGCCCCACCGCGAGCGCACTCTTGCCGGTCGGGTCGATCTCGTGGGCGAGCTCCTCGGCGAGCTCCCGGTTCCGGTGATAGCCGAGGGCCACCCGCGCGCCGGCCGCGGCGAGCGCCCGCGCGATGCCCGCCCCGATGCCCCGGCTGGCCCCGGTGACGAAGGCGACGCGCCCCTCAAGCGGCACGGAAGCCCTCCCCCCGGCGTCGGGCGAGGGCCCGCCGGGCGGCGCGGGCAATGGCGGGACCGGTCAGGCCGTAGTGGTCCGCGAGCGCCTCCGGGTCGCCGGAGCAGCCGAAGCGGTCGTCCACGCCCACCATCTCCACGGGGCAGGGGCAGGTTCGGGCGAGCAGGGAGGCCACCGCGGAGCCGACACCCCCGCGAAGCGCGTGGTCCTCCGCGGTGACCAGGCAGCCCGTCTCCCGGGCGCACTGGAGCAGCAGGGCCTCGTCGAGGGGCTTCACCGTGCTGAGGTTCACGACCCGGGCTTCGACG
>JALSIO010000538.1 GCA_026989995.1 Myxococcales bacterium | reverse complement strand
TCCGGTCCTGCGCCCGCTCGAGCCGGCGCCGGCCGGCGGCTCTTCCGAGAGCCGCGGCGCCTCCGGAAGCTCGCGGGCGCGCTTCCAGGGCACCGCCCGGGCGCGCTCGGCCACCGGCGCCAGCAGGTGCACCTCGCGCCAGAGGTCCACCTCCGCCCGCGCGTGGGCGTAGTGGAGCGTGGCGCTCGCCAGCAGGTGGGGGCGGTACACGATCCGCCCGTGCTCCCGGAGCTCGTCCACCGGCAGGAACCGCTCCTCGATCCCGGCCGGCAGCACCGGTCGCCCGGCGGCCGGCGCGGGCTCCTGTGCGCCCGCCATCGCCCGGCCGGTGGCGGGGGTTGCCGGGGGCGGGGCCGGGGACCCGCGGCGGGCCGCCGTGGCCTTGCGCGGTTCCATCAGCCGAGCGATCTGATCCCGGGTGAGCGGTCCGCGGAGATAGGAGAGCGCCCACCGGGTGTGGAAGAGCTCGGGGCCGTCTTCGTGGACGTCGTGGAGGAGGAAGACGCGGCTGCGCAGGCCCGAGAGGATCCGGTCCATCCGGGCGCGGTCGAGCGCGGCTCCCGTGACCGCTGCGGCCCCCTCGAGGCCCTCGATCACCCGGGCCTTGTCGCGCTCGGTCTGCAGGCGGCCCAGCATCCAGGTTCCGGCGTTGGACAGGCCCTTGTAGTCGAGGTCCACCGGGTTCTGTGTGGCGAGCACCACCCCGAGCCCGTGGGCCCGGGCCTGCTTCATGAGCGTCAGCAGGGGGCGCTTGGAGGGCGGCGCCGCCGAGGGCGGGAAGTACCCGAAGACCTCGTCCATGTAGAGGATGGCGCGCAGCGAGCTCGTGCCCGGCTGGGCCCGCATCCAGCTCACGACCTCGTTCAGCAGCACGGTGACGAAGAACATCCTCTCCGCGTCGCCGAGGTGCGAGAGGGTCAGGATCGAGACCCGCGGGCGCCCGTCGGGCGCGTGCAGGAGGCGGTCCACGTCGAGGGGCTCCCCCCGGATCCAGGCCTCGAAGCCCGGTGCGGCGACGAGGTTGTTGAGGGTCATGGCGAGCTCGGTGCGCTCGCGGGCCGGGTAGAAGGTCTCGAGGTCGAAGACGCCGACCGTCTCGAAAGGGGGTGCCTGGATTCCGCGGATGAGCTCGGGAAGCGCGAGGCTCCGGCCCGCGGTCCAGGCGTGGGCCAGGAGCCGCGAGAGCAGGATGTGCTCCCGGCTGCGGAGGGGGTCGGCATCGATCCCGAGCAGTGCGAGCAGGCCCGAGACGGCGCCCAGGATCCGCTCGCGGAGGGCATCCGGGTCGGCGGCCACCGCCGGCGGGGGTGCGGCGAAGGACTCGAGCACCGAGAGCTCGAGGCCGGCGCTGCTGCCGGGGGTGTAGATGGCGATGTCGGCCGCTTCCCGGAGGCGGCGGATCCGGGACCCGTCCTGCCCCCACTCGGCGAGCCCCCGTCTCCACAGCGCTGCGGTGGCGCGGGCGTGCTCCTCGGGGGTGCGGCCCTTCCGCGCGGCCTCCTCGGGATCGATCCAGGGAAGGAAGTCCTCCGGCCGGAGGTCGGGAAACGTGAGGCACAGGTTGCCGAGATCCCCCTTCGGATCGATGGCGATCGCCGGCACCCCGTCGATGGCCGCCTCCTCGAGGAGCGAGAGGCAGAGTCCCGTCTTTCCGCTGCCGGTCATCCCCACGCAGACCGCGTGGGTGGTCAGGTTGCGGCTGTCGTAGAGCAGGGGCTCCGGGCGTTCGGCTCCGGTGTCGGGATCCACCGGGCGGCCGAGGTAGAAGGCGCCGAGCTGTTCGAAGTCCAAGGTCGCTCCTCCGCGGCCTCGCCGAAAGTCGGCCCCGGGGTCGGGAGTCTCGCACTCCCGCGTCCCCGCCGCCGCCCGCACACCGGGCCGGTGGGAATCGGTGGCGGCGCCCCGCGCCCGTTCCGGCCCGGTCTCCGCCGCCGAGCCTCGGGTGGGCTCGGCCGGAGCCGGGGGGCGCGCGATTCGTCGAAGCCGCGGCACCGGCGGCCTCTGCCGGAGCGCGAGGAGGCGCACCGCCTTCCGCGGGAGGAGATCCGGCGGGTGGTGGCCTTCTCCGAGGATTTCTTCCGGGGTCGGGAGGCACGCTGGGATCGGGTCGCCGTGGGCATCGCCGCCGAGGAGGTGGCGCGCGGCGACCCGAAGGTGGTGCTTCCGGCACTCGGGCGGCCCGTTCGCGAGGAGTCCTTCGCCGACCTGACGCCGGAGCAGTCGGAGCGGTGGCTCCCCGGCGTGGTCGAGTGGGAGCGGACGGT
>JALSIO010000537.1 GCA_026989995.1 Myxococcales bacterium | reverse complement strand
GACCAGGCCCGCCCCCACCGCCGGGAAGACGAGGTTGCGCCGCGATGCCCGGCGTACCAGGGGCGGGGTGACCGCTGCGAGGACGCCGAGCAGGAAGAGCCCCTCGACGAGCGCCGCCCCGACCGCACCCAGGTTCCCACCGAGCAGCGGGGCGACCCGGCCGAGCAACCACAAGAGCGCGAGGCCCCCCAGGGCCGGACCGGCCAGGGGTCGGGTCGAGGTCCACACCGGGACCGCCGTGAGCAGGAAACCGGCCACCGCGGCTGTCGCGAAGCCGAAGACCATCTCGTGGCCGTGCCAGCCCAGGGGATGCAGCCACGGCGGTGGCGGAAGCGCACCACGGAGCACCGCCACCCAGGCCAGCGGTGTCACCGCGGCGTGGAGGGAGGCCAGCAGGAAGAAGGGCCGGAAGGCGCGAGCCAGGAGGACCGGTCCGGCCCGCTCCACGGCCTCCCCGGCCCGGGCCGCCGGGGCCGGCGTTCCCGAGCCCGTGGTCCCGCGCTTCACCCCGGATCGTCCCGGCAGTCGGCCCCTCGCGGGCGGGCTCCCGCCGACACCTCGCGCGCCGCCTCACCCCGGAGCAGCTCCGGGTTCCTCGCGGCGACCATGCGGCGCAGACCCTCCCGCCAGGGCACGCGGATCCGGGCCCCGAGCGCCTGCAGGCGGCTCGTGTCGAGGGGAAGCGCCCCGATCGCCCGCTCGCTCTCCTCGAAGCGGGGCTCGAGAGCCGTGATCCGGCCGAGCTCCTCGCACCAGGTCTCGATGTCCACCACCTCGCCTCCCCAGTTGAAGGTCGCGGCCGGCACCGAGGCCGCGGCGAGCAACAGCGGGACGTGGGCGACGAGGTCGTCCTCGTGAAGGAGGTTGTAGGTATTGGGCCGCTCCGGGTGCACCGGCACCGCGTGCCCCGCCTGCATCATGAGCAGGTGGTACCAGGGCCATCCGCCCTCGTCGCCGTAGGGCACCGAGAGCCGGGCGATCACCACCGGCACGGAGAACTCCCGGGCCGCGAAGCGCGCGACCGTCTCCGCGGCGATCTTCGACAGGCTGTAGGTGGGGAGCAGGCTCCGGTGGTTGTCGCCGAGCGGAGCGTCCTCGCTCACCGGCTTGCCTCCGGCGTAGGCGTAGACCGCCGCCGAGGAGCACACCAGGACCGCCTTCGCCCTGCGGCAGCGCGAGAGCAGCCGGCCGAGCCCTTCGGCGTTGGCGCGCAGATCCGCGGCGAAGTCCGCCTGCGGGTTCTTCGAGACCGCGAAGTGCAGCACCGCATCCGGATCCTCCGGCAGGGCGGAGAGGTCGGCCTCCGCGAGGTCGGCCGCGACGCAGCGCACACCCGCCGCCTCGAGCTGCTCCCGGGCAGCGGAATCGCGAAAGCGGGCGACGGCGATGATCTCGGCCTCGCCGGCGAGCCGGCGCACCACGGCGCGCCCCACCTGCCCGGTGGGCCCGGTCAGCACCACGCACCGGCCGCGGAGGCTCGAAAGCGGTCCCAATTGCATGGTCGGGAGACTACCCCAGGCCGCGGCCGGCGGTCGCCCCGCGCCGGCGCTCGGTCGCGAACCCGGGGCAGGGTCCGGTGGGGCACCCGCATCGCGCCGTCTTGCGCCCGCGCCCGCGGCGCACCCGGGATGATCCCGAACGGACCGGGGCGCGTCCGGCCCGCAGGCCCCGCCGGACGCTCCCGCGGGAAGACGGCCCGCGGTTCAGCGGCGCTCGGAAGTGGGCGGCGACCGGAGACGCGCCCGTCCTTCGGGATCGAAGCTCACCAGGGAGGTGTCGGTCGCCGCGTCGACGATGGCGAGCACACCCGAGGGCGAGGCGCTCCTCCACAGGTGCCACCACTCCTCGGCGAGCTCGATCTGCCGTGCCGGGGAAAGCCCCCGGAAGCGCGGGTCCACCCGCACCAGGAGAAGCCGCGGAAGCGCCTCCGACCGCTCCACGCCGACCACCCCGCAGCACCGGCCCAGCTCGGGCTGCCGGAGCAGGGCCACCACCTGCTCCGGCCGCACCCAGTGCGCCGGGGCCGAGCCCGTAGCTCCCGCCTGGACCGCCAGGACCGCCAGACCCGCGGCGGCCAGGCGGCGCGCCTGCCTCACTCGCCCCCGGCGCCGAGCGCCTGCTCCACCGCCTCCGGCGGGATCACCAGGCGGTGGATGGGGAAGTGGTGGCGCAGCTCCTCGCGCTCCGCCGGCGAGAGCGCCGGAAGCGCGGCCCGGGCCGAGCGCACCTCCGCACCGCCGCCCCCACCGCCGCCTCCTCCTCCGG
>JALSIO010000536.1 GCA_026989995.1 Myxococcales bacterium | reverse complement strand
GCACACTGCCATCGGCGGGGAAGCTGAGCTGCTCGGTGGTGAGAGCGAAGCTCGCGCCCGTTCCGTCCAGCGTGATCCTGCCGGCGTAGCCGAAGCGGCCCAGGAAGGGGAGGTCCAGGACCCCGGAACCGGGTTCGCACGTGAAGCGGTCGCTGGCCAGGGTGCAGGAGGGGAGGAGGGTGAGCTGGTTCTCGAAGGGCGTGCCGCCGAAGAGGGTGAGCTCGGGACCGGTGATCCGGACCTCGACCGCGCCCGCGGTGCGCTGGATCTGAAGCGACGTTCCTCCGAGCCGGAAGGGATCGCCGGAGCCGAGGTCGGGCGTGGCCAGGACGAGCGTGAAGGTGCCGTCGGCGCGGGTCGCAAGACTCGCCTCGCCCGCCAGGAGGTCGATGGGCGTCTCCATCGGAGAGCCCGGAAAGAGGGTCACGCGGGCACCCCCCACGAGGGTCGCGGTGATCTCGGGCGGCTGCGTGCCCTGCCCCCGGGCCGTGCCCGAGAACAGCGGTGCGCCCTCCGCGCCGCCGAGCCGCTCGACCCGGGCCACGGGCACCAGGCCGAAGAAGGGGTCGCGGATCAGGAAGTCGGTCGCGAGGGTGAACCCCGCCGACCAGGGGCCCTCACTCGCGAAGGTGAACGGCTGGCTGCGGTCGCCCACGCCGTGCAGCTCCGCGCGAACGCCTGCGTCGAAGAACGCGAGCTCGATCTCCGTCGGTCCGAGCGCGATCTCGACGGAGGGGGGATCCTGCTGGGGCACCGCACCGGCACGGATCGTGACCTCGGCCGGGATCGGGGTGTCGGGGGGCGCCGGCGCCGGCGCGCGCACCGTGGCGCAGGGCTCGCCGGCGGCGCAGGTCGCGGCACCGGTGGGGGAGAGGACCACCGGGCGCAGGGCGCCGCGCCCGGCGAGGATGGGCCGAAGGGCTTCCGGAGCGGTGTCGAAGGAGAAGTCGAGGCCCTCGATCTCGACCACGCCCGGGACCAGGGGCAGGAGGGCTGCCTGGAGCTCGCCGACCAGCCGCGGGAGCTGGCCCGGCCGGGGCTCCACGGCCAGGCGCGCCTGGTCGACCCGCAGCAGCGTGCCGTCAGAGCCGGGCAGTCGGAGGTCGAGGTCCGCCTCCAGGAGGAGGCCTCCGTGGCAGCGCACGGCGGCGAGGGTGCCCGGAAGCACGCAGGCGCCGGGCGCGAAGCGGGGGGTGTAGGCGTAGAGTGTCGCATTGGCGCCCCCGGCGAGGAAGGCGTCGAGACCGGGCGGGATCCGGAGGTCCTGGAGCCCGGCCACCAGCTCCACGTCGGGCAGGTCGAGGGTGAGCGCGGCGTCCAGCCCGGCAAGGGCCGCGATGCGGTCGAAGTCGGTGGTGGCGGCCTGGAGCGCCGCCTGGACACCCGCGAACCGCTCCTCGAAAGGCACCTGAGCGGGCGCCTCCTGCGTCACGCGGAAGACCAGATCCGCGGCGGGCACGAAGCAGCGCAGCCAGTTCCCGCTGGTGGGATCGTCGAGCGGGCAGGCCGCTTCGTCGAGGCTCGCGCGGATCTCGAAGAGGGAGGGCGGCTCGACCGCCACACGGGCCTCGCCGATCGGAACCCCCAGGATCGAGGTCTCGAGCTCGCCCTCGAGAAAGGCCACCTCGATCGGATAGAAGGACGGGGGCTGGGAGGCCGAGCTTCCGGCCGGGTCGAAGTTCTCGAGGATGTCCTGGATCAGGGCGGCGGGTCCGAGCTCGGCGCCCGGGTCGAGTGCGAGGGTCGGCGGGTTCGGCGCGGGCAGGTAGAAGGCGAGGGTGCCCACCTCGGCCATCGCGTCCGGCCCGGTCACGTACCGGTCGAGCAGATCGAGCGCCACCGCCACCTTGGTGAGGAGGTCGGAGTCGGAGGCGAGGGTCTGCACCTCGGCCACCGGCGGGGCGTCGATGAGCAGGCGCGGCAGTCGCATCCGGCCGGCCCCGACCAGGCCGCCGTGGGGGAAGAAGTCCTCGCGCAGGGCACACGCGCGCTCCTCCGGGAGGGCGCCCGCGCGGCAGTTCTCCAGGGCGGCCCTCTCCGGCGTCCCTTCCGGATAGATCTCGAAGAGGTCGAAGCGGTCTCCGGCCCAGAACGGATTGCCGAGGAACTGGCCCGGGGTGGCCACGCTCTGGATCAGCAGCGCCCGCCGGCTCGGGAGCGGCGGCGCGATGTCGGTCCCCGGCTCGAAGCCCGTCCTCACCGGGTGGTTCAGGAGGTCCGGCAGGAGCAGACGCCCTTCGGCGTTGGCCAGGGGGATCCCGAAGGGAGAGATCTGGTAGCTCAGCGTGTACAGGGCGCCGTCGAGGAAGTCGTTCAGCGCCGCCTCGGCGTAGGCCCCGAGCGCCGCCGGGTCGGCGAGATCTCCCCGGAGCCCCGCCTGGAGGGCCTCGATGCCCACGGGCAACGTGTAGCGCACGCCGAGCGTGCCCGAGTCGAAGACCGGAAGGAGGTTGTAGAAGAGCGTCGAGAGCAGATGGGACGGCGAGAGCCCCACCTCCGCCGTGTAGACGATGTGCCCCGTGTCCGCGTCCTTGGCGAGGAGCGCGTTCACCGAGGCCAGCTCGGGGGTCGCCGGCAGCCCGAAGAGCTTCGCCTGGGCGACACCGCCGAGGCCGAAGACGGGGTTCATGGTGTCGTAGGCCTGGCCGATCAGCCCCGCGAAGCAGGCCGGGAACGCGGCGCCGAGGGTCGTGGCGCCCGACTGGAAGAGCTCGCCGACCACCTGGGTGGCGGCGATCACCGGGTCGGATGCGCCGGGTGCGCCGCCTGCGACGAGGGTCTGGAGGATTCCGGCCGCGTCGCAGTCGGCGTCTGCCGGGTCCGGCTGCGCTTCCGGGGCGACGCGGTGCAGGGCGGCACAGAGGGCCGCGCGGGCGGCCGGCTCCACGGCGCAGGTGGCGAGCCCGCCCACCGCCTGCAGTACCCCGCCGATGCAGCCCGGGCACTCGTAGAGGGCATCGAGGCGTCCGAACTCGAGCGGTCCGATCCCGGCCTCGGCGGTGCCGCACACCGAGGGCTCGGGTCGACCCTCGGCGTCGGTGAGCGAGAAGTAGCCGAGGGCGCTGCCGACCGGGATGCCCATCAGGTGGATGGTGGCGCCGAGGCCCGTGCCGGCGCCGTCGTTGAGCACGTAGCTGCCGGTGGCCGACAGGAAGGAGGAGACCGCCACCTGGGAGAGGGTGGCCGAGAGCTTGACCACCACCGAGGGGCAGGGGATGCCGGCGTAGGCCGCGTCCACGATCGCCTGCCGGATCTCCGCGTCCCCGGTGACGTCGGCCACGGCACCCTCGACCAGCTCCTGGAGCACACCCTGGGCGGCATCGAGCTGCTGCTGGAAGAGCGCCTCGAGCTCCGGGGTGCTCCCCAGCGGCCACAGCGATTCGACGAAGTCGCGCACCGCCTGCGCCACCGCCGCGCCGATCGCCGAGGGGGTCATGCCCGCCAGGGTGACCGGGTCGAGGCCGGCGTTCTCGAGGATCGCGTCGACCTGCTCCTCGGTGAGGGACGTGAATTTCACGATCACGCGGCGGTCGAAGCTCGCCGCATCCGGATGCGGCTGGCACAGCAGGCTGATCGAGGGCGGCGGGCAGTCGCCGAAGACCAGCGGCGCGTCACCGCCCGCGTCTCCTCCGGCACCCCCGCCACCCGCGGCTCCCGGGTCCGCCGCGAGGGAGGTCGACACCGGGGGCCGCCCGCCACGCGGACGTGGGGAGACCGGGGGAGCCGCCCGGAGCAGCGCGTGCTCGGCGCGGAGCCGCTCGATCTGGGCGTCGAATGCGGCCCAGCTGAGCGCGGCGCCCTGGCGCGCGCGCCAGTCGCCGCGCCCTCCCCCGGACCCTCCCGCAGCGGCGCCCGTACCCCCGTTCACCGCGGGGGCGGAGATGGGGTCGCCGCCCGGCGTGAAGTAGTCGTCCACGAAGCTGCAGGGGTCGGCGAAGGTCTCCGTCGGGTCGGGCGGGAAGACCACGCCGCCCGCCACCCCCGTGAGCAGGAAGGTCGACTGTCCGAGGGGGATCCCGCCCGGCCCCGCCGAGACGTCGATGCACAGCCCGATCGGTCCGTCCTGCACGCTGAAGGCGGCGGAGACCACGAGACCGGCGCCCTCGAATTTCGCACCGAGCCGGCCGGCCAGGAAGAGGCTCTCCGGCGGGTTCTCGAAGCCGCCCAGGAACACCTTGCCGGTCAGGAACAGCGGCGGGATCTCCAGATCCTGGATGCCGAACCCCAGCCCCTCGAGGCGCGAGAAGTCGACCTCGGGAAGGCCGGTGGACGGATCGAAGACCAGCACCAGGTCGTCCACCGCTCCGGTGACGGGCGGGATGCTGGCGGTTCCGCTGACGGAGATCTCCAGGTTCGAGGGCGCAATCAGCGCGGGGCGTCCCTGGCCGTCGAGAAGAGGCAGGTCGGGATCGGCGAAGGAAAGGCTCGCGTCGGTGACGTTGACCGAGAGGCCGTCGAAGAGGGCGAGGTCGCCGGTGGAGACCTGCAGGCCGCCCAGGCCGAAGATGGGAAGCTGGTTGCGGCGGAAGCGGAAGGTCGCGCCCTGCAGGCCGAAGCCGGGACCGCCCGCTCCGACCTGGATGCCGCCGGAGAGGACCACGGAGAAGAGGTCCTCGCCCGGGGGTCCGAAGAGGTTCTGGAGGTCGGCCACCGCGAGGCTCGCCCCCCGGACGAGCACGCCCCCCGTCCCGTCCCCGGAACCACCGAGGCGGAAGTCACCCGCCACGAAGAGGCTTCCGGCCAGCACCTCGACGGTCGGCCCCGCCTCCACCGCCAGGCCGCCGCAGGTTCCGGCGCGCACCGTGGCGTCGCCGCCAGGCGGGTCGGCCAGCGCCAGGACCTCGCCGGGTACGGTGAGGTCGAGGTTGCCCACCAGCTCGAAGCGCGGAACGCCGCCCGCATCGCAGACGGCGAAGCCGGTCCCGGCGAGCGGCGTGCCGAGGCAGGTGTCCTCGGCGGAGATCTGGCAGCTGGTCGGGGACTGGCCGTCGTCGCTCCGGAGCGTGACCGCGAACCCCCCGTTCTCGAAGAGCGTGAAGTCCTCGATGAGGCGCACGCGGCCCACGGGGAAGCCGGCGAGGTCCCAGGTGGCGTCCTGCAGCGCCACCTCGAGGGTGTCCTCGGGGAGTTCCATCCGCAGCCGACCGTTCACACCCGAGAGGACCGGCGGCGTCGCGCCCTGGAGGGTGAGGGTGGCGCTGCAGACCTCGACCGTCAGGTTCGAGAGATCGGGGACCCGGAATCCGAGGTTCGCGAAATCCACGCTTCCGTTCACGCTCACCAGCGGGGGGTCGCCAAAGAGCACGTCCAGGGTGAGGGGGGAAGCGGTGCCGAGATTCACCACCGGTCCGTCGGTGGGGCCCGGAACGCCGCCCGCGCAGAGCGACGGGCTCATGAAGGAGGGGAGGTGCAGGAGGCCGTTGTCGAGGGCGACGGAGAAGCCCAGGGGATCGGCCTCGATCACGACGGTCAGGCCCTCGATGAACAGATGGAAGTCGTCGCCGGACACGGTGCTCGCCCCGAGCGGGTCGGGCGGGGGCAGCGGCTTCCGGGCGAAGAGGCCCGCCGAGCCGGTGAGCCCCAGGCGGCCCTGCGGTCGGACGGTGGAGAGGGCGAAGTCCAGCCCCGCCTGGAAGATCACGAAGTCGTCGCCGAAGCGGATCTCGAGGCCCTGCGCCAGGCTCGTGAAGGCGAGCACGTCCGTCTCGGTGTCGTAGGCCACCCCGACGTCCACGCGCTCGCCCGTGTCGAAGAGGAGGCTCCCGGTGCCGCTGACATCCAGGCTCGCCGTGGATCGGGCGTAGCTCACCGACAGCGCCGCGGTGGCGGCCAGGCCATCGAAGGGCAGCGGACCGGCGGTGGCGGCGTCCACGCTCAGGTTGCCCGCCGTATCGAGACTGGCCTGCGAGACCTCGAAGAAGGCCCCGTCGAGCTCGGGAAACGAGAGGCGCCCGCCGAAGGTTCCGGAGAGCAGCTGCTGGTCGCGGTCGTAGAAGATCTGGCCGAAGACCCGGTCGATCCGGAGATCGCCCGGCAGGACGAGGTCCACCGGCACGAAGGGTGCGTCGAAGATCTCGCTCTCGAATGCCGCCGCGACCCGCCCGGCGCCGCGCAAGGCATCGGCCGAGGCAGCGAGCAGTGCGGATTCGAGCACCGTCGTGGATCCTTCGACCTTCGCCGCCGCACCCTCCAGCAGAAGCTCGGTGTACCTCTGGAGCAGCCACCAGGCCCGCTGGGCCTCCGCGCTGCCGACGAGCCGGACCGTGAGCTCGGGGAGGACGACGTCGGGGATGCGAGCGAGGCCCGGGAGGTCGCGGTACTCGAGCCAGGTGGCGACGTCGAGCAGAAGGCCCAGGGCCGCGTTCGCGTCCCGCACCACGCCCGCGGGCCAGGGCTGGGTCGCGAAGTCCTCGAGCTCGTCCAGGAGCTCGTCGGCGAGGGCATCGAGCTGGGTGCTGGTGGCCGCGTCGAGATCCTGTCCCGCCCGGTCGAGGGTGCGCACGAGCCGGGTGTAGAACCGGTAGCCCGGCTCCCGCATCTCCCGCAGCTTCTCCTGTCTCGGAATCTGGGCGATGGAGGGAAGGGACAGTTCACCGGCCAGGTAGGCGAAGTCCTCCGTGGGGGTGTGGGCGGCGAACGAGCCATCGAAGAGCTCGACCTGGGGCGGATACTCGAAGTACCCCGCTTCGGCTGTGATGGCCAGTTCCATCAGCAGGTCGATGAGGTCCTGGCGCCGGCGGTGGAGCTGGGGCCGCTGCTGGAAGAGCTCCCGCAGCTCCGCCAGGGCCTGGGCCCGGATGCGCACGAAGAGGTGGCCGAGCGCGGTCCGGTAGGGGGTCACGAGATCGGCGCCGACCCCCGCGGCGGCCGCGGTGGCGGTGATCTCCTGCACGGTCTCGAAGCTCTGCCGGAGGCGCAGGAGGTTCTGGCCGTCGAGGATCGCGGGGTCGGACACCTCGCCGGTCTGGGGATCGAAACCCAGGTTCCGGAACTCCCCCTGGCGGACGGACTCCAGGAAGGCGGGGAGCTGGGGCGTGACGTCGTCGGCGTCCGGCCCGCGCACCTGCACGGTGGCGGCCACGCATCGCGTGGCGAGGTCGAAGACCCGGCGCCCCCGGCGGAGGCTGGAGCTCGAGCCCGGGCTGGCGAGCAGGTCCTTCGCCGCGTCGCAGGTCGCCTCCACCGCAGCCTCGAGCTCGGCCATGTCGAGGACCTCGGGGTCGAGGGCGTCCGCAGCCGCCGCCGCGCGCTCGAGCGCCCCGAGCGTCCTGGCGAGGGTCTCGAGGTCGGTGAGCTGGGAGCGGAGCTCCCTCACGCTCCCGGCGAGCGCCCGCAGTGATTCGCGGAGGGGCTCGCGGAGGGACGCATAGCTGCGGCTCACCCCCCGGGCCGCGTCGGCCAGCAGGGTATTGGCCCAGGCCTCGACCCCGTCCGTGGGGACGGTCAGCTGGAGATCGCGGAAGGCCGGCGGGCTTCCGGGATCGCCGACGAGGGGGCGCTCCGCCACCGCCGCCAGGCCCTCGTAGGTCGCGTTGAGCGTGGAGAGGGCGTCCGCGAGGGAGGTGGCCACGGCGGCCGTGAAGACCTCGCCGTCCGGGAGCTCGGGAACGTAGATCCGAAGCGCGTCGGCGAGGTCGAGGCGGAGCCCGCCCGCTTCCATGCCGAACCCGTAGAGCGGGTCGTCCAGCACCAGGAAGGCCTCGAAGAACAGGCCGCTGTCGAGCTGGACGCGGGCGCTGCCCGCGAGGGCGAGATCGTCGGGCGGGCGGAAGCGCACCTGGAGCGGGCGCCGGGGCGTGATCGACAGCGTGGCGGCGCTCCCGCCGGGGGGCAGCTGCACGCTTCCGTGGGCCTGGAGCGCGAAGGCGCCACCGGAGTCGAACGATCCGCCCACCAGCTCGAGAGTGGCCCCGAAGCCGGGGAGCGAGAGACGTCCGCTCAGGGTCCCGGCCAGGTACCTTCGATCGCGGTGGTAGGAGAGCGAGCCGGCGACGCGCTCGACCACCAGGTTTCCCGGGAGAAGGAGCTCCGGTCCTTCGTAGAGGCGATCGCCCGGGCCCTGGCCGCCCCCACCGCCTGCGGGGGCCCCGCCCGTACCAGCGCTCCCCTGCTCGCGGCGCTCGCCCTCGAGGAGCCAGAGCGCGAAGGACACGTTCCGCGCGCGCTGCAGCAGGTCTCCGGTGTGGACGAGGTAGCTCCGGCGCCGCACCTGGGCGCCCGCCTCCGCGAAACGGTGTGCCTCCGAGAGCAGATAGCGGGCGGCCCGCAGGAGGGACGTCCAGTCGCGGCTGGCCTCGGCCACCGCACCGAGCCGCGCCACGACCAGCGGAAGGCGAATCCCCTCCCAGTCCTCGTTCTCGGTGAGTCCGTGGATCTCCGCGAGCTCCTCGCTGGCGGTGCCCGCCTCCAGCAGCACCAGCAGCCGCTCGGGGTCCTCGATCTGCGGGAGGGCCGCCATCTCGAGGTCGAGGATCTGCTGGATCCGGTCGTGGTCGGCCAGCGCCAGGGGCTGGATGGCGCCGAAGTCGTCGGGGAAGCGGCGCACCACGTCGAGCCGCGTCCGGAGCTCGGCGGTCAGGCTCTCGAGAGACCGCTCGCCGCCGGGTCGATCGAGCTCGTTCCCGACGAGGGTGGCGAGGTCGACGCCGATCAGGCCCAGGGCGCACGGCAGGTCGAAGGACTCGGGATCGCCGTCGAAGCAGACCAGGCGCTGCTGCACCGCGGGGGGCAGGGAGCCGGTTGCCAGCAGGGAGGCGGCGGCCCGATCGACCTCCATGAAGTCGCGGAGCGCGACGAAGAAGGCGACGGCGTCGGAGGCCTGCCGAGCGTCGACCGCACGCTGGAACGTCAGGTCGCGCCAGCGCAGCAGCATCTGGGTGGCCGCCTCCGCCACCGGGAGGCCGGCCGGACCGCCGGCCAGGAGTCCCTCGCCCCCGGTGGAGAGCGAGCGGTGGGCCCGATCGAGCTCCAGCAGGGTCTCGAGCGCCGCCCGGGCCTGGAAGCGGTTGAGGGCCGCGGCGATCGGGTTGTCCTCGGGCAGAAAGACGCCGGACTCCACGCCGAGGTCCTGCAGGTGGCCCCCGAGGAAGCGGCGGAGCAGGCGCCGGAAGGCCTCGGCCACGTCCAGGTGGCCGGTCTCCTGGGGGTCGAGCCCGGCCTCGACGGCCAGCTCGTCGGCCTCGACCAGGCGCTCGAGGGCCTCGCGGACCGAGGCCGCGCTGCGGGCGGCCGCGGGGTCGTCGGCGCGCTGCAGGGCCACCCGGCGGACCCGCTGGAGCGCTTCGGCGAGGGCCGCCCGGTCCGCCGGACCGGCACTGGCCGCGGCCTCCGCCACAGCGGCCCGGGCGCGGACCAGGGCGCGGTGGTAGGCGCCCACCTGGGCCAGGTCCCGGGAGGCCTCGGCGGCCCGCCCGGCCTGCTCGACCACGTCGCGCACGTCGGCGAGGGAGAAGCCGGCGCCCGCATCGGCGAAGGCGGCGTGACCCCAGGCGTCGAGGGCGGCGGTGGCGAGGTTCACCCGCTCGAGGAGGGACGCACGGCTCGGGAGCGTCGGCGAGCTCCCGGAGGCTCCGGAACCACCCGCCGGCACCGCATCCGCCGGCGTCGCCCCCACCACCGAGGCGGTGAAGTTCTCGTAGGCCGCGGCGAAGTGCTCGAGACAGCGGGTGGCGCCATCGAGTGCCCCCGCCTCCCCACCCGCCGGCACGCACCCCGCGGCGCCCGCCGGAAGCACGGTGGCCAGCGCGTCGAGCAACGGGACCTGGAGGTTCTCGGCGTAGAACGCCAGCTCGTAGAAGGGTCCGTCCAGGGTGAGGTCGGCCCGGAAGCGGGGACCGCCCGGAAAGGCCAGGTCGACCCGGCCCTCGAGACCGAGGCTGCCGTCGGGCCTCAGGGTGAGGACCAGGGGCTGCGTCGGTGGAACCGAGAGGAGCGGCGGGGTGGTGCTGCCATCGGGCACCGGGGTGCTGCCGTGGAAGGCCAGCCGCAGCCCGTCTTCGAGCTCGAGGTCGGAGCCGACGCCGCCCTGGCCGAGCGCGCCCCCCCCGAGCCCGCCCTGGCCTCCGCCGCCTCCGCCGGGGAACGGGAGGGGCAGGGCCGAGGTGTCGGGGAGGAAGGCCGGTTCGCGCAGGACACCGCCTTCGAGGCGTCCGCCCACCCAGCGCAGGCTGTGGGTGCCGTAGAGGGTCACCGGGATGCCCTGGTTCGGGTCGATCCCGAAGGCCGCCATCAGATCCTCCACCGAGAGGGGGCCCTCGGCCGGGAGCTGGTGGGTGCCGCCGCTCACCGACAGCGGCGGATCCAGGGAAAGGGGCGACTCCGGGCCGAAGTCGGCCGTGGCCTCGCTGAACTCGATCACCGCGCCATCCGGGAGCTCCACCCGGCGGCCGCCAGCGGGGAAGCGGATGCCGAGTCCCTGCCCGATGCCCAGCGGGCTCCGCCCGCCGGGCCGGAGCTCGAAGGGCGGCAGGCTGCCGTCCGAGCCCACGCGCACCACGCCCCCCTCGAGGGGCTGGCCATTCGCGTCGATGGGCACGAAGCCCTCGGGGTCGAGGGGCGTGCCGGCCTCGGCACCGGGCCCGGCGGGTCCGGGAGGCAGCCCGAGGCGCGGGCGGAAGACGCGGAAGAAGTCGGCGACCCCCACCAGGCCGTCGCCGTCCAGGTCGGCGGCGGCACAGGCGGGCCGCGTCGAACGCCGGGCACCGAGACAGGGGCGGAAGAAGCCGAAGAAGTCGCTGGGCCCCACCAGGCCGTCGCCATCCAGGTCGGGATCGCAGAGGTCCCCGAGGCCGTCGGCGTCGGTATCGCGCTGGTCGGGGTTCGGCTCGGCGGTGCAGTTGTCGAAGAAGTCGTCGATGCCGTCCCCATCGGCGTCGCCGTCGGCAGCGCCCCGGCCCGCGGCCAGCTCGTGGTTGGCGCCCAGGCATTCGCCGGGGTCGCTGGCGCTCTCCACGCAGACCGCGTCGCCCACCGCGAAGCCGAGCGGATCGCGCTCGCCGTACCGGTCGTCGTCGTCCAGCAGGCCGTCGCCGTCGTCGTCCGGATCCACCGCATCCGGCGTGCCGTCCGCGTCGCGGTCGGGGAGAAGCGCCCGGAGTCGGGCCAGGGCCCCCTTCCCGGGCCCAGGCGCCGCCAGGCGGGTCTCCAGGCGCAGCGCCACGATGCGGCCCGCGAGCGGGCCGCTCGCGTCGTCGGGGGTGCCCACGGCGCCCACCAGAACCAGCGAGCCGTCCTCGGGCGAGAGTCGCGCTCCGAGGAGGTCGCCGAGCTGCTCCGGAAACCGGAACGGCTCGCCGGCGAGGCGCGCCGAGGCCTGGGCCGCACCGGTGGTGAGTTCGAAGGGCAGCAGGAGGGCGTGACCCTCGGGCGACTCGAGCAGCGCCGCAAGGCGCAGCCGCAACGCCCCCCGCTCGGCCTCGTCGCCGACCACGCGCAGCACGGAGACAGGCCAGCCGGTCGGCCCCGGGAGGCTGACCACGTCCTCGCCGAAGACGCCGAAGCCCGCATCCTCGTAGGCCCCGGTGCAGACGGCCTCCTCGCCGGCCGGAAGGGGATCGCCGGGAGCGGCTCCGCAGAGCGCGGCGAAGCGGAAGGCGTGGCCGGCGTCGTCGAGGGCGACGGCCTCCGGCAGCCGCACCTCCGCAACCTCCACGCGCAGCACTCCGTCGGGCTGTGCCGCGGGACCGAGGGAAGGCTCGTCGGATGCGCAGGGACGCTCGCCTCCCGAGGCGTCCCGGCACACCCGGAAGGGGGCCGGGGCCAGGGAGGGGTCGGAGGCATCGGGGTACACGCGCAGGAGGAGTCCGAAGCCGTCTTCCGCCCGGACGGTGCGCACGCCCTCCGCGGTACGCACCGAGAGGGGGTGGGACGCCACCTCGACGCCCTCGGGCCCCGGCCAGGCCAGCAGCACGGTGCCGCCGGTCAGGCGCAGCTCGATCTCCGCGGGGATCGGGGCGATGCCACAACGCGGATCCACGGCGGCCAGCAGCAGGAGGGCCACGAGCGGGAGCGCCGCGCGCCCGGGCCGGCGGCATTCGACAGGGATGCCACGGGCGTCGATCTGCATGCCACCTCCTGCGGGCCGCCCCCCGGGAAGGCCGGGAGTCCGGGCGCCGTGGAACTCCTTGTAGAGGAGGGCCGTTACCGGTCCGTTACTGGTGGGGAGCTGTCGTGTCCCCCCGGGCAGTTGGCCCGCTCTGTGAGGGGGGGGCCGTCCGTGTCCGGGGCAGCCGCCGCGCTTGACTCGGAGGCCTGGATGCGCCCAAACTTGTCTATGGCGCGGAACCGGCCAAGCCCTCTCCAGGGCCGCGCCCGCAGGGCGACGCCGCTCTGGCTTCTGCCCATCGGGGTTCTGGCGGCTGCACCCGCGGGTGCGACCCACCAACCCTGGGGGCCGCGCCTCTACGCGTACGTGGAGAACGACGCCGCCACCGCATGGTCGTCGGACGCCTGCAACGCGAGGGGTCACTGCGCGAGCGGAGGCTGCCCGGCCTCGGCCTTCTGTGCCCCCGAAGGAGACTCCCGGAGCGCCCAGGTGGTGGGGACCCGCGCCGAGGTCACCGCCGGGACGGCCCCCCCCGCGGAGAACGGGAATCCCGGTGCCCGATGGTGGCGAACCCACCTCCGCCTCGACCTCGACGGCGCACCCGCGGGCGGCGGACAGCAGGCCGACGGGGACATGGACGTGGTCGATCTCGTCCAGGTGGAGCCGGGGGACTCCGGCCTCGGCGCCGAAGACCGCATCCCGCTCACCCTCTACGCCCGGATTCGCGGAAGCCTCCGCAACGACGACGGAAGTGCCTCCCTCTTCTATGTCGCGGCCGCGGCCACGCTGTACGCGAAGGTTGCGGGGCGGACGACCACCTTCCTCCAGGCGAGCGTGCTTGACGCCGACTCCCCCCGACCTCGAGGAACAGACGACCTTCACGACCCGTCCGGTCCCGCTGGGCCAGCCCCTCACCCTCAAGCTCCAGCACTGGGGACAGGCGGCCCAGCAGGTGCCGGGGACGCCGAAGCTCGTGGATGTCGCGATCCGCTGGACGCTGTGCAGCGCGGTGCCCGGCACGCGGGTCGTGCACCTTCACTCCGGGGCCGTGACGGAGGGAGATACCGACGAAGACGCGCTCCCGGACTGCACCGAGATCGCGGGCGTCGACGTCGATGCGGATGGCCGGCCCGAGGTCGAGCTCTTCGAGATGGGGGCCGATCCCCTGCACAAGGACCTCTTCGTCGAGGTGGACTCCATGCTCGACACCGATCCGGTCACCGCCCACTCGGACGCCCCGGATCCGCTGGCCCTGAGCCGCGTCGCCCGCAGCTTCGAGCTCGCACCCGTCGACAATCCCGACGGCCGCACCGGCATCCACCTCCACATCGATGCCGGGCCGAAGAGCGTGATGGACCGGACCACGGGAGCGACCTGGGGCGACCGAAGCGAGTCCAACGCGCTTCCGCACCGGGAGGGGCTCGGCACCTGGATCCTCGGCGGCTACCGATGGGCCCAGTTCAACGCGATTCGGAAGGCCCATTTCCCTCGCGCCAGGCACCCCATCTTCCGCTACGCCGTGTTCGCGCATGGCCTCGGGACGGAGGGCACGACGAGCGGTATCGCCCAAGGCATTCCGGGCAGCAACCTGATCGTGAGTCTCGGCCGGTGGCGGACCCGCGGCGGAACCGTGCTCCAGCAGGCCGGGACCTTCATGCACGAGCTCGGCCACACCCTCGGACTCCGGCACGGCGGGGCCGATGACGAGCAGTACAAGCCCAACTACCTGAGCGTGATGAACTACAGCTTCCAGACTCGGGGCCTGCGCGTCGCGGGACTCGACGGCATCCTGGACTACTCGATCGCCGACCTCGGGATCCTGGACGAGGACACGCTCGATGAGATGAACGGGATCCCCGGTGCTGCGGGCCTCACCGGGTACGGCACCCGGTGGTTCTGTTCCGCGGGTGCGCGGGTCACGAACAGCGCCTTCGGCCCCCTGGACTGGAACTGCGACGGCGTCATCGATCCCGACCCGGTGTCGGTCAACGCCAACAAGAGCGGCGAGCTATTCGACCGCACCACGAGGCTCGGCACCCAGGAGGACTGGAGCCAGATCCGTTTCGCGGGAGGCTCCGTCGGCCGGGCCTTCGGGGAGACCGGTCCGGATGTCGAGGAGACCTTGGCGGACGAGCTCACCGAGGAGGAGAACGCCGTCCTTCCGACCGACTACGCCTTCTCCGTCGAAGCCCCGCCTCCCCTCGAGCTCGTACCCGGATCGGGTGTCGAGCTCGTCTTCCGGATCACCCATGCGGGGGACCTCGCGGACACCGCACGACTTGAGCTCAGCTCCAGCGCGGGCTGGGCCGCTGCGGAGGGTGTGCCGGACTCCGTCGAGCTCGCCCCCGGCGCCGAAGCCGTGCTCCCCGTTCGCGTCGACGTGCCGGGCGATGCCGTCGCCGGAGAGTTCGACGAGATCTCGCTTCTCGCCACGTCCGGACAGAACCCCTGGGTCCAGGACGTGGCGCGTGCCCGGGTCGCGGTGCAGGGCAGCGATGCCGACGGCGACGGCATCCTTCTCGGCCAGGACAACTGTCCGACCGTTCCCAATCCGAGCCAGGCGGACGCCGACCGGGGCCGGGACGACGACACCTCGATGCCCGGCGTCCAGCACTACGGGGACGCCTGCGACCTCGACTTCGACAACGACGGCACCATCGGGGCAGCGGACTTCTTCGCCGGTTTCCGGCCCTGCATCGGCACCGACCCCGACGCGGATCCCGCCTGCCGCGCCGCGGACTGCGACCGGGACGGCGTGGTGGGGCCGGCCGACTTCTTCGGGTGCTTCCGGCCGGCCATCGGAACCACACCGGGACCCGGCCTCTCGGAGTAGCGCGCCCGCCCCGAAACCGTGCGCGGCGCCCGGTGCGCGGGCGCAGGGGAGGGGAGCGCGTCGGAGACCCCACCGAGACGAGGTCCGATCGGCCTCGGGCGCCGCGGGGCACGGCCTGGGGTGCGGGAGGCACGGGTGGGGCCAGGGCGGGAGCGCGTCCGGTCGTCGACGTGCGGGCGGCGCCCGCACCCTGGCCTCAGCCGCGACCTCGACGACGTCGAGGCGGCCCACGGCGACCGGTGCCGCGCCGGTGCCATCGCGATGCACCTCGCCCGCGACCCGAGGGCGGGCCACCCCGCCTTCATCGGCGGGCTGGACCCG
>JALSIO010000535.1 GCA_026989995.1 Myxococcales bacterium | reverse complement strand
CGGGCTCCACGTGATGGAACTCCATGTTCAGGTAGCCGTTCATGCGCGTGTCGAAGGGGGTGAGATTGAAGGCGTGGGAGTTCCAGACCATGAGCCCGCGCATGGGCATCACGTCGTAGACCCCCTCGGGATAGAGCTGGTCGTAGAAGGCCTCCTGGGAGACGATCACGAGCTTCGAGGCGCCACCGGTCCCGAAGAGATTGCCGAGGTTGCCGAAGTCCGGCGCCCCGTAGGTGATGCAGCCGACGTCGGGAATGCTCTCACCGCTGCAGTTCGGATTGAATCCGAGCGCGGGATCGATGTCGGTGGGATCGCAGGGCCTGCCGTTGTCCGGGTGGTCGACCTCGCGGTGCTTTTCCGTCCAGGCACCCCAGCCCGGATCGGTTACGCCGTAGGAGCCGGTGTAGACGTGGACGAGGGCGTGGTGCGACTGCGCGTCCTGGATGTGGATCTGCCTCCGGATGGCGAAGCATTTCCCTTCCGGGTTGATGGCGTTCATGAGCCGGCAGGCGCCCTGGGGGCAGTCGGCGTCCGTGGCACAGGTGCGGCCGTCGACGATGCACACCCGGCGCTGTTGGTACTCCGGCGGGCAGTCGATCACCGCCTCCGGGGGCACGATGCCGAGCCCGTAGAAGTCGTAGTAGGTCGCCTGGCAGATCTCGTTCTCCGAGTTCGCCGGGAGCGACCAGCCGGTCATCCGGAATTGCACACCCTGACCGCGGGGGGGCGGCTCCGGAACCGGGACCTGGGCCGGCACGGGGTCGGGGAGACAGGTTCCGAGAAGCTCGGCCGTGTCGATCACGGCACCGTCCCGGGGCGCTCCCGCGCGGATCCAGAGCTCGAGCGCCCGGAGGTGCTCGGGCGTGAGCTCCTGCGGGCCGACGGGCATGGGCGAGCCCCCGGAAAGCGGCGCCCCCAGCGTCTTCGCGGCGAGCTTGTGGTACAGGAAGCTCCCGTCCGGCTCGTTGGGAAGCACCCGCACGAGGCCCGGGCTCGCCGTGGCCGGAACCCCGACCAGGCTGTCGTAGGCGGCGCCCGCGCGGAGATCGAGGCCCGGCACCGAGCCGCTGTCCCCGTGGCAGAACCGGTTGGTGCACCCGTACCCCTCGAAGATCACCGACTGGATCGCATCGAAGGTCGAGTCGAAGTCCACCGTCTGGCAGCGGTTCACGGTGCAGGTGTTGCTGCACGCGTCGCCGTCCTCGAGGTTTCCGTCGTCGCACTCCTCGCCGACCTCGTGGATGCCGTTGCCGCAGACCTGCTCCGGGCATTCGGGCGGGGCGGCTGCGTCGCGGGCCAGCACGAGCCCGGGTGCGTTGCGCACCACGAGGGCACCCGTCTCGGGCCCGAAGGTCGAGCACACCCACTCCTCCTCGACCCGGAACCAGACGGTCACGGCGTCCTGGGCACCGGTCGGAGCGAATCGCCAGTTCTTGCCCCGGGCGCGGATGCGCAGTCGACCCTTCTGCAGGATCACGCTGGTGATGCCGCCCGCGGATCCAGCCGGGTCGGAGTAGCGGTAGCCGATCACCCCCTTCTTCCAGTGCCGGATCGGGCGCCACTTCGCGGGATCGAGCCCGATCACCCCGGTGGAGCCGCCCGCGGGCCCACTCCCCCGGACCAGCACCGCCGACCCCTCCGCCGCGGGATCGTGGCCGGGCACGAGTGCCGGGCTCGGGGCCGAGGTGAAGGAGAAGCGGTGGGTCGCGGGATCCCCGACCGTCCGGATGAGGAGCTTCTTGCCCGGAACCGGCTCCCGATCGCTGTGGGCGAGGGAGGTGGATGCCGGCCCGAGGCCGGCGAGCACGAGCAGCAGGAGCAGGGGGAGAAGGCGGAGCCGGAGCGTGGTCAATCGGAATCTCCTCGGCGCCGGAACGCGCCCGCGCCCGGGCGGCGGTGCCCCCGGCCCCCGCGAAGTGACCCGGCGTTCAGCTGGCACAGGCTATGCGAAGGCCCCCGGTGTGTCCACGCCGCCGGCGGGTGCGTGGCGTCGCCCCGGCTGCGCCGCGCGGCAGGTGCCGGAGAGCGCGGCGCCGCGCCGGAGCGGGGCGGCAGCGGAAGCGCAGCCCGGCCGCGACCCGGCGGCTGCGGCCGGCCGGCGCGCTAGCGGCGGCCCGCCTCGGCGTCGCTCCGGTACCACTTCCGGTTTTCGAAGCGCAGGCCGCGGGCGGCGCGAATCCGCTCGATCGCAGGGGGCGGGGACCACCGGGGCATCCCGCGTTCGGTGCGCCAGGCCACCCGGGGCGGTTCGAAGGGTCCCGGCGGGGGGAGCGCA
>JALSIO010000534.1 GCA_026989995.1 Myxococcales bacterium | reverse complement strand
GGCGGCTCTCCACCGCCCGGCCACACGCGTACGCGGTTGACCACGACGCCGTGCAGCGGCACCCGCACCCGGTCGAGGCGGTCGAGAAAGGCGGCCACCTGCCTCCGGGAGGCCGGTCCCGGGCCGGCCACGAGGAAGTAGGTGGCGTCCGGGCCGAGCAGCTCCCGGCGGACCTCGAGGGCCCGCCGGCGGAATCCCTCCGACATGCCCTCGAAGGCCAGCAGGAAGTCCGAGACATCTTCCAGGAAGGCGAGCCCGGAGACGCGCTCCAGGATCCGCAGGATGCGGATGGCGCTGCGGTGGAAGATGCGGAAACCGAAGCGGCCGGCGGCGAAGGCGGGGTGCACCAGGAGCTTGACCAGCGGGCTCTCGAGGAACTCCACCAGCCGTTCCGGAGCCTCCAGGAAGTCGAGGGCGTGCTGGGCCGGGGGTGTGTCGACCACGATCACGTCGAACTCCTTCCGCGAGGAGAGCTCGTGCACCTTCTCCATGGCCGAGTACTCGGCGCTCCCGGCGAGCGCGTCGGATACGTGCTGGTAGATCGGGTTGCCGAGAATGCGCTCACGAACCTCCGGACTCTCGGCGAAGCGCTCCACCAGCTCGTCGAAGGTGCGCTTCATGTCGAGCATGCTGGCGTACATCCGCCCCGGGCCGCGCACGCCCAGGCGTTCCAGGACGGGTGCCGGGAGCTCGGCCGGCTCGTTGCCGAGCTCGCCCACGCCGAGGGCGTCGGCGAGCCGCCGGGCCGGATCGATGGTCACCACGAGCGACCGGCGGCCGAGGCGAGCCGCCTCGAGGGCCACCGCGGCGGAGAGCGTCGTCTTGCCCACGCCTCCGCAGCCCACGCAGACCACCAGCCGCCGGGTGCGGAGGAGCTCCCGCGGATCCGGCCCGGTGGAGGTCACCGGGCACGGGTCCCATGGGCGGGGGCCAGCACGGCCGCGAGCTCGGCGAGCTCCGACGGCCCCTCCACGCCGGCCGGGAGCGCGGGCAGGGCGACGACTGGCAGGCCGCAGCGCTCCCGGATCTCCCGGAGATAGCGGGTGCCGAGGGCGCTTCGCGCACGGAGGTGTTCGATGCACGCCGCCATCGAGGCCGGTGGCGGGAGCCCGGGGAGGCGCTGGGTGCCGAGCCCGCGCAGCCGTCGGGGCAGGTCCTCGAGGCCTGCCGGCAGCGGCGGTGGCGTGAGGGCGTTGACCACCACGCGGTCCACGGCGATCCCGATCTCGTCGCGCGCCCGTCGCACCAGCTCTTCCGTCTCGCGTGCGGGCAGCTCCTCGGCGAGCGCCACGGGCAGCAGCAGGGTGCGATCCCGGTCCTTCACCATGGCCTCCACCAGCGCCGCGTTTCGTCGCAGGGGCCCCATGCGCACCGCCGACACCACCACGCGTGGGACGTCCAGGAAGGTGAGTCCGTGACCGGTGGCGGGTGCGTCGACGAGGATCAGATCGAAACGGGGCCGGCCTTCGGGCTCCTGCATCTGCTCGAGATGCCAGACCTTGCCGAGGGTGATCAGCTCGCGCCAGCCCGGGGCGGCGTCGAGGAGCTGCCGGAACGCCCGATTGCGCAGCACCCGGTCGGCGAGCGCACGGACGCCGAGCTGAAGCCCGAGGTACTCGCCGAGGGCGCGGTAGGGTTCGATGCGCATGGCCCGGAGGCCGGCTCCGAGCTCCACCCCCTCGTAGCCCGGGTCGGGGGTCCCGGGCGCGAGGAGCCCGGGCAGCTCCGAATCCGGGCCCACCTCCACGGCGAGCACGCGCAGCCCCGCGCGGGAGGCGGCGAGGGCGAGCGCGGCGGTCACCGTGGTCTTTCCGGTGCCGCCCTTGCCGGTGACGATCACCAGCCGGCGGTCGGTGAGGGGGCGCAGGGGATCCAACCTGGGCTCCAGCAGGCGGAGGGGGCGCGTCCACGGCCGCGGTTCGCAGCCCGGGGGCTTCTTCCCCCAGGCGCTCTCAAGAGACGGGAGCCTCTCGCCGACACGTCCGGAGCGGCGTCCTGCCCCGCAGGCTAGCACAGGGCCCGGGCGCTCCGGGGAACCGCCTTGATCATCACCTGCAAGCAGTGCCAGACCCGCTTTCGGCTCGACGACGACCGTCTGCCGGTGCGGGGTGCGCGGGTCCGCTGTTCGAGATGCAAGCACGCCTTCTTCGTGCCCCATCCCTCGGCTCCGCCGGAGGACGCGCTCGAGGACGCCGCCCTCTCCACGGCGGCGGGAGCTGCGGCACAGGCCGACCTCGACCCCGAGCCCGTGGGCCGCACCGGCCAGGATCCCGAGGAGAAGGCCGCCTGCTC
>JALSIO010000533.1 GCA_026989995.1 Myxococcales bacterium | reverse complement strand
CGTCTACCAGTTCGTGGACCGCCGCGTCCGCAACCGGGCCGACACCGAGGAGGTGGTGCAGGAGATCTTCATCAACGTCTTCTCCTCGCTCCACTCCTACCGGGGCGAGGCGCCCTTCGCGGCGTGGGTCTTCGGGCTCGCCCGTCGCACCCTCGCCAACCGATTCAAGCGTCGCCGACATCCCACCGTGTCGCTTCCCGATGACGAGGCCGGAGAGCTCCGCACCCTGCCCCACCTCGGCCGGAGTCCCGATCCGCACGAGCTCTACGAGTTCCAGGAGCGCCTCGAACGGATCCAGCAGGCGGCGCTGCACGACCTGAGCGAGGAGCAGTGGGAGCTCTTTCGCCTCCACCACCTCCAGCACCACTCGATCCGGGACATCGCCCGCCGGCTTCGCAAGACCCAGGACTCGGTCAAAAGCCACCTCTACCGCGCGCGAAAGCTGCTGCTCACGCGGTAGACTCCGCCGCCATGTCCGAGCGGCCCGACCTCTCCCCGGACCCGGGCGAGCCCCTGGGAGCGCTCGCCCTCGCGACTCCCTCGTGGGGGGGATGGGGCGGGCTCACGGCCCTCCGGATCGAGTTCAGCAGCCGGGGCGACCGGGTCGCCGGGCGCCTGCTGCTCCCCCCGGAGCCCACGCGTCGGCCGCCGCTCGTCGTGCTCGGGCACGGCGCCGGGGGGGACGCCGAAGCCGACTACCTCGCCGCGGCAGCCGGCCCGTGGGCGCGGGCCGGGGCCGCGGTCCTCACCCTCGACCTGCCCCTCCACGGGGAGCGCCGGAGCGCGAAGCTCACGGACCGCCTCGCGGCCGCCCTCGCCGCCGGCGCGAGCCACCCCGCCGATCGGTTGCTCGCGATCGAGGTCCACCGGCAGGCGGTGGTCGACCTGCGGCGCGCGCTCGACGCGATCGAGGCGCTCGCGCCGGAGCTCGCGGGCGGAGCCGGTCCCGCTCCCGATTCCGCACGGGTCGCCTACGTCGGCTTCAGCCTCGGGGCACTCGTGGGAGCGGCCTTCGTGGCGGTGGATCCGCGGCCGCGCGCGGCCGTGCTCGCCCTCGCCGGCGCAATCGGTCCTCCCGAGGTGGATCCCGCAGCCTACGTGGGCCGGATCGCCCCCCGCCCGGTCCTCTTCGCGAACGCCCGGAACGACACCACGGTCCCCGCCGATCGCGCGGTGGCCCTGCACCGCGCCGCCGGCGAGCCCCACCGCGTGACCTGGTGGGAGGGAGGCCACCGCGATCTGCCGGGGCGCGCCCTCAAGGAGATGTGGCACTTCCTGGCCCCGGTGCTCGGGCTCGACCGGGAGGCGGCCCGACGCCGCCGGGAGTGACACCCCCGGCCTCGCGCTCCGGCGCCCGGGCCTCCGGATCGGGCCCGGACCCGGCCACCGCGAACTCGGGGGCTCCGGGCCCGGGGCCGCTCGCGAGGGCTTCCGGGGGCGGCGCGTGCCGCAGCGCGAGCAACGTGCCCCCCACCACGAGCACGGGCATGGCCAGGAAGTTCAGGCCCGGGACGAGGTGCACGCCAAAGGCGCCGAGCCCGAAGCCCGCCATGAGCGCCTTGCGGTCGAGCACGAAGCGCCGCTTCGCCGCGAAGGAGAACCGGCGCCGGTCCAGGGTGTAGCTCGCGGTGTCAAGGGGCAGGAAGAGCACGGTCAGCGCGGTCATGACCGCGGGTGCCAGGAGCTGGCCGCCGGGCAGCAACAGGCCCCCGAGCAGCAGGGCACCCTGCAGGGCCAGGAAGAAGAGGGCCCGGACCGATTCCTCGCGGGCGGCCCGCAGCCCCCCGGCCACCGCACCGCGGAGCCCCCCGGGCGAGAGATCGACCACGCTTCCGGTGAGCAGCCGCTCTACGCGGGCCGCGAGCACGTCCAGGAAAGGGGCGGCCAGCACCCCTGCCACCGCCAGCGCCAGCACCAGCACGATTCCGGCCGCGACCACGAAGAGCACGCCGCCGAGCAGGAGCAGGCCGGCCCGGGCCGGGCCCACCCAGAGCCACTCCGCCCAGGTGTCCGCGGCGAGGGCAGGCATCCACCCGGTCACGAGGCCGTAGAGCCAGCCGGCCTCCGACACCACGAAGCCCAGCGTCCCGATCAGGGCGAGGACCGAGAGCAGGAGCGGAACCAGGGCCGGCCCCCACAGGCTGCGGTGGGCCAGGAGCAGCCGGAGGCTCTCGGCGTGGAGCGCGAGGCCCTCGACGAAGCGCGAGAGGGACGCGGAGGGCTCGATCCGGTCCTGCGGCATGGCGTTTCTCCAGGCCCGCCCGGAGCCGGCGCGGGAGGCGCAGGCCGCCTCCCGCGGGGCATGC
>JALSIO010000532.1 GCA_026989995.1 Myxococcales bacterium | reverse complement strand
GGGCTCGGTCGACCCGCCCCGTCGCTTCAGCCGGAAGGAGGCGGACGACCTCTTCCGAAGGGTGATGGAGCGCGAGGGAGTGCCCCGGTGGCGCCGGACCGCGGCGTGGTGGGCGGTCCGGGTCTTCGGCGCCCGGGCCTTTGGCCGCGCGGGGCCCTGCTGAGCGCGCCACCCGGGGACCCGGGCCCGCGGCAGCGGGCGGCCGGCCGGCGAGCTAGCCTCCCGGACCCGCCCCCCGGTCCCCCGAGCGGGCCCGTGCGCGAGCTTCTCCGGGTACTTCTCGACGCCGCCCTCCCCCCCGCCTGCGCCCTCTGCCGCCACGCGCCCTCGCGGGACGCCCTGTGCGCGCGTTGCTGCGCCCGGATCCCCTGGGTCCCGGAGGGCTGCTGCCCCCGCTGCGAGGTGCGGCCCGCCGCAGGCGGCGGGCCCTGCGGCCCCTGCCGCCGCGGGAGCCGTCGCCTGCGCGCCTGCCGGGCGGGGGCCTTCTACGAGGGCGAGGTGGAGGGCCTGATCCGGGGCTTCAAGTACCCCAAGCCGGGGCCGGGTGGCCTCGACCCGTCCCCGGCCGCCGCCTGTGCCGAGCTCGTCCGCCGAGCCGCCGGGCGGGCCGCGGGGGCGCTTGGCGCCGTGGAAGGGGTGGTCCCGGTGCCGCTCCACCGCCGGCGCCTCGTGCAGCGGGGGATGAACCCGGCCACCGAGCTCGCCCGCGCGGCGGCCCGGCACCTCGGCTGCCCCGTCGACCCGATGGCCCTCGAACGCCGGCGGAATACGCCGAGCCAGACCGGCCTCCCACGCCGCGCGCGGCTCGCGAACGTCCGGGGGGCCTTCCGGGCACGACACCCCGTTCCGGAACGGGTCCTGCTCGTGGACGACGTGGTGACCACCGGCGCCACCCTCGAGGCGGCCGCAGCCGCGCTGCGCGCCGCCGGCGCCCGGGTCGTCGCGGCGGCCTGCGCGGCCCGGACGCCCCCGCCGCGCTGAGGGGGCCGGCCGCGGCGGGCGGCTCAGTCCGGGGTGCCGTCCCGCTTGTGGCGCGTGCGGCGGGCGGCTTCGGCGAGCACCTCGCGGAGCCGGTCCGGGTCCACCGGCTTCTTGAAGAGCACGGCCTCGAGACCGTGCATGCGGCTGCGCTTGATGATGTGGTCCCGGTCGTAGTGGAAGGCGGTCATCAGCAGCACGGCCACTCCAGGGTGCCGCTCGCGCACGGCCCGGAAGAGCTCGTAGCCGTCCATGTTCGGCATCACCACGTCCGTGAGCAGCACGTCCAAGGGTTGCTCGTCGAGGATGCGAAGCGCCTCCGCGCCGTCCGAGGCGGTGTAGACCTCGCAGCCGTCGCCCTCGAGGAGCTCGCGCAGGGTGAGCAGGATCCCCGGGTCGTCGTCGGCGACGAGCACGCGCAGCCCCGCGAGCCGCGGATCGGGCTCTCCCGACTCCCGGCGCTCGCGGAGGTCCACCATCCGGGCCGGGCCGATGTAGTCGATGGTCTCGTAGCTCTCCTCCCGCACCATCTCGCCGAGGCGGTCGAGAATGCGGTGGATGCGGCCCACCTCCCGGCGGAGCGCGTCGAGGCGCTCGTACTCCACCGAGCAGTCGCGCTCGCCGGCGAGGCGGGTGATGTCCCGCTCGAGGAGCTCGACCTGGTTCAGGATCACCGCGAGCGGGTTGTTGATCTCGTGGGAGAGGCCGATGGCCACCTCGCCGAGGGTGGCGAGCTGGTCCTTGTGGAGGATCTCCCGGAGATCCTTGGCGAAGCCGATGGTGCCGTCTTCCTGGCCGGCCTCGTCGTAGAGGATGGTCCCGGAGATGGCCACCGGGATCTCCTCCCCCTGCTTGGAGAGGAAGGTGGTTCGGAAGGTCTCGCAGACCCCCGGGCCGCCGAACTCCTCGGAGCGCATGGCCGCCATCACCCGCTTCGCCTCGTCCACGCTCGGGTAGAGGCGGCCCACGAACTCGCCGATGATCTCCTCGGCGCGGTAGCCGAGGATCCGGGAGGCTCCGTCGTTGTAGTAGATGACCTTGCCCTTGCGGTCGGTGGCGACCACGATGTCCGGGGAGCGCGCGATGAGCTGCTCGAGCCGCTCCTTGGAGATCGGCATCGGATCAGGGCGCCTCCAGGGAGGCCAGCCACCGCTCGGCGTCGATGGCGGCCATGCAGCCGGTTCCGGCGGCGGTCACGGCCTGCCGGTACACCGGGTCCATCACGTCGCCGCAGGCAAAGACACCCTCCACCGAGGTCCTCGTGCGCCCGGGCTCCACGCGGATGTAGCCGGCCGGATCGAGCTCGACCTGCCCGCGTACGAGCTCGGTG
>JALSIO010000531.1 GCA_026989995.1 Myxococcales bacterium | reverse complement strand
CGTGATCGCCGCCGTCAGCGTGGTCTTCCCGTGGTCCACGTGACCAATCGTCCCCACGTTCACGTGCGGCTTCGTCCTCTCGAACTTCTCCTTGGCCATCCCTTCGTCCCTTTCACGCCCCCTCGGGCCGGGGCATGCATGCTGGAGCCCACGAGCGGGATCGAACCGCTGACCTCGTCCTTACCAAGGACGTGCTCTACCGACTGAGCTACGTGGGCCGGATCCTCCGATCACCGCCCGCCGCGCCGGCCACCACCCGAAGGCGGGCACCGGCGCGCTCCGCGTCACTCCTGGAGCGGGAAACGGGACTCGAACCCGCGACCCCGAGCTTGGAAGGCTCGTGCTCTACCAACTGAGCTATTCCCGCCCGCCCGGCGACCCGCCGGCCACCGGCCACGTCCTTCGCTGCCAGGTCCCGGGCGCTGCCGGCACGCCCGACACCGCCCGCTTCCGGCCGCTTCCGGCCGGGCCCCCGCACCCGGCGTCCCGCGCCGCCGTTCCGCACCAACCGGGCCACCCTCCTCGGACGGCGGGCTGGTGGAGAGGGGAGGATTCGAACCTCCGAAGGCAAGAGCCAGCAGATTTACAGTCTGCCCCGTTTGACCGCTTCGGTACCTCTCCACATGCCGACTCGGGTGGGAAACGCAGCGCAGACGCACGAAAGCGTAGGGAGCCCTGCTCCCGCCCGCTCCGCCCCGGTCGAGGGGGGAGCTGCGGGGCCGGTCGCCTCGCTTCGCTGCCGTCTTGCCTCTGCGCTTCTGCGCGCCCGTGGGACAGCGCCTGGCTGCCCCGTCCTCCGCCTCGATCTCCGCCCCGGTCTCCGCCTCGGCCCGAGGCAACCGACCGGCCCGGCTCCCGCCGCCCCGGTCGCCCTTCCGACACGGAACCCGGACGCCCGCAGGCCCGAACTCCGCACGATCCGCTTCGCAGTCCCCCACGCACGACGGCCCGCGCCCGGCCCCCGCCGGCGTTCCGCGGGGCAACCGTCGTCGCGACCCGACCCGCCGGGCGCTCCCGCCTCGCGAGAAGCGCCCCGTCCGCCGCCGGGAGCTGGCGAGGGGACTCGAACCCTTAACCTGCTGATTACAAATCAGCCGCTCTACCCATTGAGCTACGCCAGCCGCGAGGCCGGACTATAGGGACCCGCCGCCCTCGCAGCAACCGGGAATTGCGACTGCTCTCGGGCAGATAGCCGGTCCGGGCGCCGCACCCTCGGCCCCGCGGGGAAGCACATCGCAGAGCCCCGTCGGGGGGCACCCGAGAACGCCTCCGCCAGTCCTCGGCCCCTTCCCTCGGTCAGGCCTCCGGTGCCTCTCGGGCCGTCGACCCCGGACCCCCTGCGGGGTGAGCCCGCCCCGTGCGCCTCCTGGCCTCGAAGAGCACCACGGCCGCGGCGGTCGCCACGTTGAGCGATCCGACGCGCCCGGAAAGCGGAATCACCACGCGCTCGTCGAGGAGCTCGAGGGTGGAGCGCCGGAGGCCGGTGCCCTCCCGCCCGAAAACGAAGACCAGCGAGCCCGCGAACGCCCGGTCCGGGAGCCCGAAGAGGTCCGCCCCGCCGCGGGCATCGGCGCCGAGCGTCCAGGCCCCGGCCCGTCGCAGCCTGCGCAGGGCCTGGCCGAGGTTCGGGACCCGCACCACGGGCAGGTGCTCGAGGGCGCCGGCGCTCGCCCGGCTCGCCGAGGCCGTGGGCGGCGAGACGCGGCGTCGCGGAAGCAGCAGGGCGTCGACGCCGGCCGCCTCGGCCACGCGGGCGATGGCACCGAGGTTCTGGGGATCCTCCACGCCATCCACGGCCACCACCCGGCACGCCGGCTCTCCCGGCCGGATCCGCTCCAGCAGCCAGGGGAGGTCGTGCTCCGGAAGCGGGCCCGCCTCGAGCGCCACGCCCCGGCTCTCCGCCGGCTCCGCCCGCCCGGCGAGCGCGGCGCGGAACTCCTCGCGGGAGAGCCACACGACCGGAACACCGAGTGAACGGGCGCGCTGCTCGAGCGCCATCACCGCCGCGGGGTGACGACCCTGCCGCAGGAGCAGCCGGTCGAGGCGACGGCGCCCGGCGCGCAGGGCCTCCCCGACGCCACGCGGCCCGGTGAGGAGCTCCGCGCCCCGCGCCGCAGGGCGCGCAGAGACCGGGGCACGCGTGCCTCGCCCCCGCCTCTCCTCGCCCCGATCCCGCACCCGACGGGCTGCCACCCGAATCCTCCCCCTGGATCGCCCGATGCAAGCCGCTCCACCACGCGACGCGAGCAGAGCGCGCCCTCCACCGCACGCCCCCGCCCGCCGGCGCCCGGCCGCACGGGGCAGTCAGCACGCACCGCGCGGGCAACGGGTGAACGGGAGCTGCAAGGCGCCGCGCCGTCCCCGGGTCCTGTCACCGAGTTGGGCGCGCGCGTTGCCTTGCCCGGGCTTCGCCCGAGCCGGTATGCTCCCCGCGATGTCGATCCGGGGACGCTACAAGATCGGGAACCGGCGGCGCCCGCTCCTCGACGACCTCGTCGCGGCGTCCCTGTACGGAAGCCGGCGGGTCCGACGGATCCTCGAATCCCTGCTCGAGGAGATCACCCGGGACGAACCGACCGACCTGCGGATCCGGAAGGTGTTCAGCACCCCGAGGGAGATCTACCGGGTCGAGATCGAGAAGCCCCAGATGGGCTACTTGCGCACGACCCTGCTCGACCGGCAGGCGCTCGAGGAGCTCCTCCTCCACGAGGGGGTGCGCGCCCGCCTCGCGCTTCAGCCTCCCGAGGAGGACAGGGATCTGGTGCCCGGAGCAGGACTCGAACCTGCACGGCCCATGGCCAGGCGATTTTAAGTCGCCCGCGTCTACCCGTTTCGCCATCCGGGCGCGCAGCCGTCCATTCTACCCCAAGGGGGGGATCCGCTTCGCCCCGCGCCCCGGTGCGGCCGAGGAGGGCACCCATGTTCCACGGCAAGAAGGTGGTGGTGGTGATGCCGGCCTACCGCGCGGAGCGGACCCTCGAGCGCACCTACCGCGAGATTCCCCTCGACATCGTGGACGAGGTGGTGGTGACCGACGACGCGAGCCCCGACGCCACCGTGGCCGAGGCACGCCGCCTCGGCCTGCGGACCCTGGTGCACGACCACAACCGCGGCTACGGCGGCAACCAGAAGACCTGCTACCAGGAGGCCCTGCGCCTCGGTGGCGACATCGTGATCATGCTCCACCCGGACTACCAGTACACGCCGAAGCTGATCCCGGCGATGGTGGCCCTGATCGCCGACGGCCCCTACGACGTGGTCCTCGCCTCCCGGATCCTGGGCGGCCGCGCCGTGGCGGGCGGCATGCCCCGCTACAAGTACGTGGCCAACCGCGCGCTCACCTTCGTCCAGAACCTGCTCGCGGGGGCCAAGCTATCCGAATACCACACCGGCTACCGGGCCTTCTCGCGGCGGGTGCTCGAGGATCTTCCGCTGCTCGAGAACTCGGACGACTTCGTCTTCGACAACGAGATGCTCGCCCAGATCCTCCACCGCGGCTACGCGATCGGGGAGATCAGCTGCCCGGCTGCCTATTTCGAGGAGGCCTCGTCCATCGATTTCCGGCGCTCGGTCCGCTACGGCCTCGGCGTGCTCCGGGTCTCGGCCCAGCTCTTCCTCGCCCGGCGCGGCCTCGCCCATCCCGCGATCCTGTCCGAGCAGGGCCGGCGGCTCGACCCGGCGAAGCCGACCCGCGGCGTGGCGCGCTTCGGGCCCGAGGGCCCGGCTAGGAGCCGGGCGGAATCGGGGCCCCCGGCGGCGGCGACGGAAGGCGGCGCGGGAGATCGGCGAGTGCCCGGAGGTACTGGGTGAGGCAGTGCATCAGGCTCTGGTGCACGTCCTCGACCACGCCGTAGTCGTTCGAGGGGACGTGCACCACGTGATCGGCGAGCCGCGCGAGGAGGCCGCCGTCGAAGCCGACGAAGGCGATGGTGGGCACGGCCCGCGCCCGCGCGAGGCGACAGGCATCGACCACGTTGGGCGAGTTTCCGCTGCTGCTCACGAACAGCGCCGCGTCGCCCGGGCGGAGGTAGTAGCGGAGCTGCTCGCGGAAGACGTCGCGATAGGCCAGGTCGTTGGCCAGCGCCGTCATCATCGCCGCGTTGGACGAAAGCGAGATCGCCCGGAGGCTCCGGCCGGAGCGACCACGGGCGCCCTTGGTCGCGTCGCAGACGAGGTGTTCGCAGATGGCAGCGCTTCCGCCATTTCCCGCCACGTAGAGGGTCCCCCCGCGGGTGCGGACGCCCTCGAGCAGCTCGGCGATCCGGCGCAGGGGGCGCCGGTCGAAGCCCGCCAGGGCGGCGCCGAGCCGCTGGTAGTAATCGTCGAAGAAGCGCTCCGGGTCCATCCCGCCCCCTCCTCCGGGAAAGGCGCCAGTTCGGCCTAAGGCTGCTTCGGCCACCTGCCGATCGGACCTGAGCCGGATTCGCGAGTGGGCGGGCGACCCCGGCCCCCCTTCTGCGCGTGCCCTGCGGCACGGCGCGGGGGCGGGCCCGCGTCCTCCCGGGAGAGCGAGATGCACGATCCCGCGATCGAGCCGGGGACCACCGTCGTGCTCGGGAGCAACTCCTTCTCCGGCGCGTGGTACGTCGAACATCTGCTCCGGGAGGAGCCGGAGGAGCGCGTGGTGGGGGTGAGCCGCTCGGCCGAGGTGGAGCCGCCCTTCCGCCCCTACTCCCGCGAGCCCGGGGGCCGCTTCGAGTTCGAGCGCCTCGACCTCGGCCGCGAGGTCCCGCGGGTCGCCGAGCTGATCGGCGACCTCCGCCCGCAGCGGGTGGTGAATTTCGCGGCGCTCTCCATGGTCGCCGAGAGCTGGGCGAATCCCGGGGACTGGTTCCGTACCAATGCCCTCGCCGTGGCCGAGCTCGCGCACCGCATCCACCGGGTGCCGGGCATCCACCGCTTCGTGCAGATCTCGACCCCCGAGGTCTACGGGAGCCGCACCGAGCCCACCCCGGAGAGCGGCGAGCTCGCGCCCTCCACCCCCTACGCGGCCTCGAAGGCCGCGGCCGACCTGGCCCTCCACGCCTATTTCCGCACCCACGGGTTCCCGGTGGTCACCACCCGCGCGGCCAACGTCTACGGCCCCTGCCAGCGGCCCTACCGGATCCTGCCCCGGGCGGCGATCGCGGCACTCGGGGGTCCGCCCCTCGAGCTCGAGGGAGGCGGCCGCGCCCGGCGCTGGTTCATCCACATCCGGGACGTGGCCCGCGCCACGGCGGCACTCGCCCGGCGCGGGCGGCCCGGCGAGGTCTACCACCTCGCCACCCCGGGCGGGGGCACCTCGATCCGGGAGCTCGTCGAGCGGGTACTCGCCCGGGCGGGCCGCCGCTTCGAGCAGTGCGTGCGGGTGGTGGCCGACCGCCCGGGGCAGGACGCGGCCTACGCGCTGTGCGCCGACAAGGTCCGGCGCGAGATCGGCTTCGTGCCCCGGATCTCCCTCGACGAGGGCATCGCGGAGGTGGTGGCCTGGGTGGAGAAGGAGCGGGAGGCCCTTCTCCGCCACCCGCTCCGCTACCGGCACGACGCCTAGGGAAGCCGCACGGGGGCGGCTAGGCTTGCCCCCATGCGGATCGCCACCTGGAACGTGAACGGCCTGCGGGCCCGGCTCGACTACGTCTGCGACTGGCTCCGGACGCGGCGGCCGGACGTGGTGGCGTTGCAGGAGCTCAAGGCCACAGACGAACAATTCCCGCACGAGCCGCTGCTCGAGGCGGGCTACCACGCCTCGGTCCACGGCCAGAAGGCGTGGAACGGCGTGGCCGTCCTCGGCCGGGAGCCGCCCGAGCGGGTGGAAGCCGGGCTGCCCGGGCACGAAGAGCTCGGCGCCCGCCTGCTCTCCGCCGAGGTCGCCGGTCTCGAGATCCTCTCGGTCTACGTGCCGAACGGAAAACGCGTCGACCATCCCGACTTCCGGCGCAAGCTCGCCTTCTTCGACGCGCTCGCGGAGCACCTCCGGCCGGCGGTCGCGGCGGGCGGGCCGCTGGTGCTCGCCGGCGACCTCAACGTGGCGCCCACGGCCCTCGACACCTGGGACGAGGAGGGCCACCGCGGCCGCATCTTCCACACCGAGGAGGAGCGGAATCGGTTCCGGAAGCTCACGGCACTCGGGCTCGTCGACCTGTACCGGGCCCGGCATCCGCAGGGACGGGAGTTCACGTGGTGGGACTACCGCGGGGGCGCCTTCCACCGCGGATTCGGCCTCCGCATCGACTTCCTGCTCGCCAGCCCCGCAGTCGCCGAGCGGGTCCGCGAGGTCACCGTGGACCGCGACTTCCGCAAGAAGCGGGAGGGCCTCGCGCCTTCCGACCACGCGCCGGTGATCGCCGACCTCGAGGACGGCTGAGGGGCGCCCCGGAGCGGGAGGCCCGACGGGCGTTCAAGTTCCCACCTCCGAACGCCGAAGCCCTGCCCGTGAACTGCCGGTGGCGGACAGGAAGCGGGCCGTGGGCGCGATCCTGATCGCCGGCGCCGGGGGCTTCGTCGGTGCCCGGCTCGCGGCCGATCTGCGCGCGGCGGGCATCCCGGTGGTGACGGCGGGCCGCGGGCACGGCCTGGACCTGTGCTTCGACCTCCACGACGAACCGGGCCGCCTCCTGCGGGCCCTTCCCCGCCCGGTGGACGACGCGGTGGTCGCATGCGGGATCGCCTCGGTCGATGCGTGCTCCCGGGAGCCCGCCCGCGCCCGCCTCGTCAACGTCGAGCGGACCCGGATCCTCCTGGCCGCCCTCCTCGAGCACGGCATTCGGCCCATCTTTCTCTCGAGCGACCTGGTCTTCGGGGACGGTGCGCTGCCCCACCGCGAGGGCGCCCCCCGGCGCCCGCTCTGCGCCTACGGGCGTTTCAAGGCGGAGATCGAGGACTTCCTGTGGCGGACGGGACGTCCCGCGGTGGTGATCCGCGCGGCCAAGCTCGTGAACCCCGCGGATCCGACGCGCTGCCCCCTGGTGACGCTCGCCCGCCGCGCGCGAGCCGGCCTTCCCGTCCGGGCGGCCCGCGACCAGTGGATCACACCGACCTTCTGCGGGGATCTGTCGCGACTGATCCGGACCCTTCTCCCGCGTCCGGGTTCCCATCTCGTCCACGTCGCCGGTGACACCCCGACCACCCGCTTCGCGCTCGCCCACCTCGTCGCCGGGCGGGCGGGGCACCCGGAGGCCGTCCGCGGCTGTGGCCTCGCCGAGCTCCGGCTTCCGGCGGAGCGGCCCCGGAACGCCCGGCTCGACAACCGCCGGCTTCGGGAGGTCTACGGCGTGGCGCCGACGGCCCTCGGCGAGCTGCTCCGGAGTGCCCTCGAGGCAGCCGGCGGGTCCCGGATCCCCGGCCCGAGGGGCCGGGCCCGCACCCTGCGCCCGCCGCCTGCGGCGGCGGCCGGCTGACGAGGATCGCGTGGCCGAGATCGACCTGATGGACCGCTACCCGAGGTCGCAGCGACCGATCGAGGAGCGGGCGCGGCAGATCACCGACGCCCACCGGGCCATCGCCCGGCGCTTCGACCGGGAGTTCTTCGACGGCGACCGGCTCACCGGCTACGGCGGCTACCACTACCATCCCCGCTTCTGGACCGGCACGGTCGAGCGCTTTCGGGACCACTACGGGATCCGCCCGGGGTGGCGCATCCTCGACGTCGGCTGTGCCAAGGGCTTCCTGGTCCACGACCTGCGGCGCCTGATTCCCGGCGTCGACGTGCGCGGAGTGGACATCTCGCGCTACGCCCTCGCCCACGCCCACCCCGAAGCCCGTCCCTTCCTCGGCCAGGCGGACTGCCGGAAGCTCCCCTTCGACGACGATTCCTTCGATCTCGTCATCTGCATCAACACGGTGCACAACCTCGAGCGCAGCGAGTGCGTCGAGGCCGTGCGGGAGATCGAGCGGGTCTCGGCCCGCCACGCCTACCTGGTGGTGGACGCCTACCGGAACGAGGAGGAGCGGAGGCGGCTTTTCATGTGGAACCTGACGGCCCGGACGATCCTGCACACCGCCGAGTGGAAGGGCCTCTTCCGGGAGGCCGGCTACACCGGCGACTACAGCTGGTTCGCCCCATGAGCCCCGGCGGCCCCACGCTCACCTGCCGCGGGGCGATCCTCTGGGAGCCGGGGCGCCCCCTCGTCGTGGCCGAGGCGCTCGAGGTGCCCCCGCCCGGCCCGGGCCAGGTCCGGGTCCGGGTGAGCCACGCGGGCGTGTGTCGCAGCCAGCTCCTCGAGGCGCGGGGGCAGCGGGGCCGGGACCCCCACCTCCCCCATCTCCTCGGCCACGAGGGCACGGGCACCGTGGTCGACGTGGGGCCAGGCGTGACCCGGGTGGCCCCGGGCGACCGCGTCGTCCTCACCTGGCTGCGCTGCCGCGGGGCCGACCCGCCGGGGGCCTGCTACCGGTACCGGGGCACCGCGATCCGCTCCGGAAGGGTCACCACGTGGAGCGACCTCACGGTGGTGGCCGAAAGCCGCTGCGTGCCCTGCCCGCCCGGCCTTCCCCCGGAGATCACGCCCCTTTTCGGCTGCGCCCTGCTCACGGGCAGCGGCCTCGTGCGCAATCTGCTCCGGCCCCGCCCCGGCCAGAGCCTGGCCGTCTTCGGGCTCGGAGGGGTCGGGCTCTCGGCCCTGCTCGCGGCGCGGCTCGCCGGCTGCCGCCCGCTCATCGGCGTCGACCCCGAACCCGGCAAACGCGAACTCGCCCGCGCCCTCGGCGCCACCCACGTCCTCGACCCGGCCGCGGGGCCGATCGCGGAGCAGATCGAGGCCGTCACCGGCTCCCGGGGACTCGACTTCGCCGCCGAGGCCACCGGAAGCGCCCGGGGCATCGAGGCGGCCTTCCGGTCGGTCCGGCCGCGGGGTGGTGTCTGCGCCTTCGCCAGCCACCCCCCCCACGGCGAACACCTCGAGATCGACCCCTTTCTGCTCCTGGAAGGACGGCGCCTGCTCGGAACCTGGGGAGGGGACGGCGACGCCGAGCGGGAGATCCCGGAGCTCGCGGAGCTCTACACGGGCGCCGGCCTCCCGCTCGAGCGCCTGGTGACGGCCCCCTATCCCCTCTCCGCGATCAACGAGGCGCTCGCCGACCTCGAGGCCGGCCGGATCCCCCGGGCCCTCCTCCGCCTTTCCGGGGACCCGGCCCCGGCCCGCGCAGACGGGGCCTGATCCCCCCGGGCCTCCGCGGTCGGGGCCTTCCTCCCAGAAACTGCTCAAGTCTCCACCCCGGCAACCGATCCGGTCCGGCGAGGCCCCCGTGCCGGACGCCCCCGGACCGCGGGAGGAGGGGAGGATTCGTGGGCGATCCCTTTGCCATCGATGGCCACAAGCTCATGTACCACCCGGAGCGGGTGGCCGCGTGGCAGGCCGCCGGAGACGACTGGGAGCGGGTCCGGCGCATCTATCCGATCTACGTGGAGGTCGCGCCCGTGGGCGCCTGCAACCACCGGTGCACCTTCTGCAGCGTCGACTACATCGGATACGTGAAGCGCCGCCTGCCCGAGGACGTCCTCTGCGAGCGCCTGGCCGAGATGGCCGGACTCGGCGTGCGCTCGGTGATGTTCGCCGGTGAGGGAGAGCCCCTCCTCCACCCCCGGATCGGAACCATCGCCGCCCGCGCCGCCGCCGCCGGCCTCGACGTGGCCTTCACCACCAATGGCGTCGCCCTCACCGATCGCTTCCTCGAGGAGGCCCTCGCCGCCACCACCTGGATCAAGGTCTCCCTGAACGCCGGCAGCCGCGAGACCTACGCGCGCATCCACCAGACCGAGGCCCGCGATTTCGACCGCGTGATCGAGAATCTGCGCCGGGCGGTTCGACACCGAGAAGTGACGAAGGCGGACTGCACCCTCGGGGCCCAGTGCCTGCTCCTCCCGGAGAACGCGGAGGAGATCGAGGATCTCGCCCGCCTCTGCCGGGACGAGCTCGGCATCGACTACCTGGTGGTCAAGCCCTATACGCACAACCCGGCCGGGCTCACGCGCCGCTACCGCGACCTCGACTACCGCCGTTACGCCGACCTCGGAACGCGGCTGAGACCGCTCTCCACCGATCGCTTCCACGTGATCTTCCGGGAGCGGACCCTGCGCCACTACCTCGAGGATGCCTCCGCCCGCTACCCCGTCTGCGGCGCCACGCCCTTCTTTGCCGCGAGCGTGATGGCCGACGGCTCCGTCTACAGCTGCCAGGCCCACCTCCTGAACCCCCGCTTCCGCCTCGGCAACCTCCTCGAGCACTCCTTCCGGGAGATCTGGGAGGGTGAGGGCCGGCGCGCCAACTGGCTCTACGTCCGCAAGGAGCTCGACCTCGGCACCTGTCGCCGCAACTGCCGCATGGACAAGGTCAACCGCTACCTCGATCGGCTCCGCCGGGATCCGGTGCCGCACGTCAACTTCATCTGATCCGGGGGAAGCGTGCCCGACGCCATCATCACCACGGTCGAGGGTCTCGGAGACCTCGCCCTCGAGGCGCGCCGCGCGGGTCGGCGCATCGTGCTCTGCCACGGCACCTTCGACCTCCTCCACATGGGTCACATCCGCCACCTCAAGCGCGCGCGCCGCGAGGGAGACGTCCTCTTCGTCAGCATCACGGCCGACGGCCACGTGAACAAGGGACCCGGGCGCCCCGTCTTCTGCCAGGAGATGCGAGCCGAATGCCTGGCCTCCCTCGCCTGCGTCGACGCGGTGGCCGTCCACCACGGCCCCACCGGTGTGGAGGTGATCGAGGCCGTCCGGCCGGACGTCTACGCGAAGGGAAGCGACTACCGCGACCCCGCCGCCGATCTCACCGGCAACATCGAGCGGGAGCGGGAAGCGGTGGAGGCGGTCGGAGGCCGCATCGTCTTCACCGACGAGATCGCATTCAGCTCGACCCGGCTGCTGAACGAGCACTTCGGCATCTTCCCGCCCCGAACCCGCCACTTCCTCGAAGGCATGCAGCGCCGCTACGGCGCCGCCCGCATCATCGAGCAGCTCCGGGCCCTGCGCCGGCTGCGGGTGCTCGTCGTCGGAGACACCATCATCGACGAGTACCACTACACCACGCCGCTCGGGCAGCCCGGCAAGGGCTACGGCCTTGCCGTCCGCCTGAACGCCGCGGAGCGCTTCGCCGGGGGGGCCGTGGCGGTGGCCAACCACCTCGCCTCCTTCGCCGGATCGGTCACCCTGGCCACGGGCCTCGGCGCGCTCGGAAGCCACGAGGGTTTCGTGCGCGAGCGGCTGCTCCCGGGCGTGGAGCCGCGTTTCTTCTACTCCCGGCGCAACAGCACGCTCGTCAAGCGGCGCTTCGTGGACGGCGACCTGAACAAGCTCTTCGAGATCTACCTCCGGGAGGGCGACGACGGCGATCCCGCCCAGGACGCCGATGCCGCGCGCTACCTCGCCGGCGAGGCGGGCCGCTTCGACCTGGTGGTGGTGCCGGATTTCGGAAACGGCTTCGTGGGCCCGCGGATGGTCGACGCGCTCTGCGACGCGAGCCCCTACCTCGCCGTCAACACCCAGATCAACAGCGGGAACCGCGGCTACCACACCATCCACCGCTACCCCCGCGTGGACTTCGTCTCCCTGAACGAACCCGAGCTCCGGCTCGCCGCCCACAACCGCTCGGACCCGGTCGACGTCCTCGCCGAACGGATCGGATCGAAGCTCGGCTCCCGGGCCGTGGCCACGACCCTCGGCACCGAAGGACTCCGGGTTCTCGACCGCGCCCGCGACGAAGTGACCCACGTGCCCGCCCTGTCCACCTCCGTCGTGGACCGGATCGGAGCCGGAGACGCCTTCCTCTCCCTGGCCTCGCTCTGCCTTCGGGGCGGGATGCCCACCGAGCTCGCCGCCTTCGTCGGCGGTGCCGCGGCGGCCCTCGCCGTCCAGGTGGTCTGCAACCGGGAGCCGGTGGGCCCGGTGAAGCTCTTCAAGTACCTGAGCACCCTGCTGCGCTGGGGTTCGGATTGACCGCAGACGACCGGGCTCTCTACCGCTCGATGCTCCTGATCCGCCGCCTCGAGGAGGCGCTGGCCCGGCGCTACCCCGAGCAGGAGATGCGCTGCCCGATGCACCTGTGCATCGGGCAGGAGGCCTGCGCGGTGGGCGTCTGCTCGGCGCTTCGCCCCGGCGACCGGGTCTTCGGCGCCCACCGGGCCCACGGCCACTACCTCGCCCTCGGCGGCCACCCGGGGCGGCTCGTGGCCGAGCTCTACGGGCGGGCGAGCGGCTGCTCGGGCGGTCGGGGAGGTTCGATGCACCTCACCGACCCGGCCGCGGGCTTCGTGGCGTCGACCCCCATCGTGGGCGGCACCGTCCCGCTCGCGGTCGGGGTGGCGCTCGCCGAGTCCATGCGTGGGGGCCACGGCGTCGCCGTGTGCTTCTTCGGCGACGGTTGTTTCGAGGAAGGGGTGGTGCACGAGTCGATGAACTTCGCGGCCCTTCGCCGTCTGCCCGTGCTCTTCGCCTGCGAGAACAACGGCTGGGCGGTGAACACACCCCTCCGGGAGCGGCAGCCGGAGCGGCGCCTCGCCGACGTCGCGCGAGCCCACGGCCTCGCGGCGCGGGAAGCCGACGGCAACGACGTCTTCGGGGTCCGGGAGGCCGCCCGGGAGCTGGTGGACCGCGCGCGCGCGGGAGGGGGGCCGGCCTTCCTCGAGCTCCGCACCACCCGCCTCACGGAGCACTGCGGGCCCGGCTCGGACGAGCCCCTCGGGCTTCGGCCGACCTCGGAGTTCGAGGCGATGCGGCGCAACTGCCCGCTCGCGCGGGCCCGGGCCGAGCTGCTCGGTCGCCGGGCAGCCGACCCGGAGTTCTTCGAGGCGGTGGAGGAGGAGGTGGCGGCCGCCGTGGAGGAAGCCTTCGCCTTTGCCGAGGCGTCGCCGGTGCCACCGCCCGAGCCGCCTGGGACCGGCCTCCGTGCCGCCTGAGGCCGCGATGAGCCGGCGGAGCTACGCCAACGCCCTCGCCGAGGCCCTCGCCACGGCCATGGAGCGGGATCCGGCCGTCTTCGTCGTGGGAGAGGGCGTTCCCGACCCCGGGGCGATCTTCGGGACGACCCGCGGTCTGCGGGAACGATTCGGCGCCGACCGGGTGCAGGACATGCCCATCTCCGAAGGGGCGATGACCGGCGTCGCCATCGGCGCGGCGCTCGCGGGGCTCCGTCCCGTGATGGTCCACCAGCGGATGGACTTCCTCCTCCTCGCCCTCGACCAGCTCCTCAACAACGCCGCCAAGTGGCGCTACATGTTCGGCGGGCGTTTCTCCGTGCCGCTCACCGTCCGGGCCATCGTGGGGCGCGGGTGGGGCCAGGGCCCGCAGCACTCGCAGAGCCTGCAGGCGCTGCTCGCCCACGTTCCCGGGCTCGAGGTCGTGCTCCCGGCCACGCCGGCGGACGCGCGCGGCATGCTGCTCGCCGCCATCGAGGACCCGGACCCCGTGGTGGTCGTGGAGCACCGATGGCTCTACGGCCTCGAGGAGCCCATTCCGACCGCGCCGGAGGCGCTGCCGCTCCGGGGCGCGCGGATCCGTCGGGCGGGGCGCGACGCCACGCTCGCGGCCTTCTCGTACATGGTGGTCGAGGCGCTCGAGGTGGCCGAACGGCTCTCGCCCCTCGGCATCGAGCTCGAGGTGGTCGACCTCCGCTGCGCGAGCAGCCTCGACCTCCCGACCCTGCTCGGCTCGGTGCGACGCACGCGCCGCCTGTGCGTGCTCGACACGGCTTGGACCGCCTTCGGCGTCTCGGCCGAGGTCGTGGCCGCCGTGACGGAGCACGCACTCGGCGCCCTGGCGGCGCCACCGGTGCGGATCGGCTTGCCGCGGGGCTACCCGGCCACCTCGCCCCACCTCTCCGCCGGCTTCTATCCCACCCCGGAGACCATCGCCGCCGCCGTCCTCGATCTGGTGGGAGCGGCGGATCGCAGCATGCGCCGGGAGGCGCTCCGGCGCTGCCGGCGGAGGACTCCGGGAGACGTGCCCCACGCGAGCTTCTCGGGTCCCTTCTGACCATGGAGCGCCTGCGGCTCACCGTCGTGATCGCGAACCTCGATCACGGAGCGCTGCTCGAGGAGGCGGTCCCGGCCCACCTGGCGCAGAGCCGCCCTCCCGACGAGATCCTGCTCATCGACGATGGCTCCACGGACGACAGCCCGGAGCGGATCGAGCGGCTCGCACGGCGTGACCCGCGCATCCGGTGGCGCCGCAACCGCTGCAACCTCGGTCCCCTCGTGACCTACAACGACGCGGCACGCGAGGCGCGGGGAGACCTGCTCTACTTCTCCGCCGCCGACGACCTCCCGCTTCCGGGCTTCTACGAACGCACGGTGCGCCTGCTCGAGCGTCACCCCCGGGCGGGACTCGCCGTGGCGGACTACCTCTGGCTCAAGCCCAACCTCGAGACGCGCGAGCAATCCCTTCCCCTCCCGCGATCCGAGGCCTACTACGCGCCCGACGAGCTGGCCGCCCTCCTTCACGGGGAGTACCTGCCGAGCTTCGCGGCCGTGTTGCGGAAGGACGCCTTCCTCGCGGCCGGCGGCTACCGCCTGCCCCTCGAGGAGATCGCGGACTGGTTCCTCGTGCACACCCTCGCGCTGCGCCACGGGCTCTGCTACAGCCGCGGCCCCGGGATGGTCTGGCGGCTCTCCCTCGATTCCTGGAGCCGCCGGGAGTCGGCGGACCCGCGGCGCCGCCGGCGCAAGATCCACCACCTGCTGGGGCTGCTGCAGGAACCCGCGCAGCGGGACGTCCTGCCCCGATTCGTCCGGAGTGCCTCGCTCCTCCACGTGGCCGAGGACGCCGCCCTCGCCTTCCTCGAAGCGCCGGAGCTGTGGACGCCGGCGGCGCGACTGTTGGTGGAGCCCTGCCTGCGGGCCTTCGAGGCGCAGCGGGAGCGGGAGCGCCGGGCCGCGGGCCGCCTCGATCCGAGCCGGGAGCGCCCCGCGGGCGGTTTCGACTACCGGCACCTCTACCGGCCCGAGTACCTGCGCCCGCGGATCCGGGAGCTGGTGGAGGCCTTCCGGGCGCAGCGGAAGCGCGTGGTCCTCTTCGGCGCCGGCGAGCACACCACCACCCTCTTCCGGCTCACCGAGATCGCGCGGGCGGATCTCGTCGCCATCGCCGACTCGGCACCGCCGCTCCAGGGGGAGTGCCTCTTCGGGCTCCCCGTGGTGGCGCCCGAGGACATCGCGGCGCTTCGCGCCGACGTGGTGCTGATCTCGTCGGTCTCCGCCCAGGCCGAGATTCGGGCCACCCTGGCGGGGATCGACCTGGGCGGCGCCGAGGTCGTCGGGGTCTACCCCGACCACGAGGTGAAGCCGGCCGCGGAGCCGGCCCCGGGCAGCGTGGCGACGCGCGGCGCGTCGGGAACCGCGTCCTCCGCACCGCCCTCGGAGCCCGCACCCCCGGGCCGGTAGCCGCCGGGCACCCGGAACAGGTGCACATCGGCAC
>JALSIO010000530.1 GCA_026989995.1 Myxococcales bacterium | reverse complement strand
TGGCTGCCCCTGCAGGTCCCGGAGTTCGCGCACGACCGGCGGGTGCTCATCTACGACCACCGCGGCGTCGGGGGCAGCGACGACCCGGGCGGACCCTTCACCACCGCCGATCTCGCCGACGACCTCGCCCTCCTGATGGACGCCCTCGGAATCCGCCGCGCCCACGTCCTCGGCGCCTTCCTGGGCGGCATGGTGGCCCAGGAGCTCGCCCTCCATCGACCGGAGCGGGTCGAGCGCCTGGTGCTCGTGGGCACCTGGGCCCGACCCGACGCCAAGCGCCGGCTGCTCCTCGCCCAGTGGCAGGAGATGGCGCGGAGCTCGAGCCCGGAGATCCTGATGCGCGAGCGCCTGCTCTGGACCCTCTGCGACGAGACCTTCGAGCAGGCCGACCTCGTCCTCCCCATGATCGACTTCTTCCGCCGCGAGGGCCAGCCGATGAGCCCGGACCTCTTCGTGCGGCAGTGCCAGGCCTGTGTCGAGCACGACACCGCGTCCCGGCTGGGGTCGATCCGGGCCCCGACGCTCATCCTCTGCGGCGGCGAGGACCAGCTCACGCCCGTGGCGATGCACCGCGCACTCGCCGCGGGGATTCCGGACGCGCGGCTGGTCACCTTTCCCCGCTGCGGCCATCTGGTCCTGGTGGAGGCAGCACCCCGGCTCCACGAAACGGTGCGCCACTTCCTGGAAGAGGTCTGAGCCGGTGGCGGGGCACCGCGCGCCATGGGCCGCCGGCCTTCCGCCGTCCGCCCCGCGAGCGCGGGCCGCACGGACACCCGCGAGCGGCCGCCCGCGCGGGTGGAGATCCGCCGGCGCGACGGCGGCCTCGAGCTCCGGGTGGACGACACCTTCGCCTCCTGGTACCAGCCGGGGGAAACCTGCACGCGCTCGGTCTGGGACGCGATCGCGGCACCGGTGCTCGCCCTTCCACCCCACCGCCGCCGGCGGATCGCCATCCTGGGGCTCGGCGGGGGCTCGGTGGCCCGGGTGGTCCGGGCGCTGGCCCCCGAGGCGGAGCTGGTGGGCGTCGAGATCAGCGACCGGGTGATCCGGGCGGCCCGGCGCGCCTTCGGGCTCGACTCGCTCGGGGTGAAGGCGGTGCGCGCCGACGCCCGCGACTGGCTGCGGGGCGGCGGCGACCGCTTCGACGCCATCCTCGACGACGTCTTCGTCGGCCGGGGCCGCGAGGTTCGCAAGCCGGCCTGGCACGCGGAGGAGGGCCTCGAGGGGATGCGCCGCCGCCTGGCTCCGGGGGGTCTCCTCGTGACCAATACGCTCGACGAGTGGCGGGCGGTGGCGCGGGCCGTCCGCGAGCGCTTCCCGGCGGCCGTGCTGATCGAGGTGGCGGACTACGACAACCGGATCGTGGTGGGGGGGCCGGCGGGGCTCACCGGCCGGCGTCTCCGGCGCGCCGTGGAGGCGGACCCCGTGCTCGGACCTTCCTGCCCTGCCCTGCGCTTCCGGAGCCTGCGCCGGGCGCCGCCCTCCCCCCGGCCGCGCAGCTCCCCGCGGTCGGCGGCCGCGGCGAAGCAGCCCTGGAAGGAGAGAGGATGCGGCGAAGCGGATCCACCGAGCCCCGGATCCCCTCCCTCCTCTCCCCCGCGAAGCCCGCCTTCCGGGTCCGGGTCGCGCTTCCCGTCCCCGTGGACCGGACCTTCGACTACGCCGCGAGCGGGCCCCTGGCCGCGCAGGCCGCTCCCGGCGTGCGCTGCCGCGTGCCCTTCGGCGGGCGGGAGCTCGTCGGTGTGATCACCGAGGTGGCGGGCGAGGGCTCCGCGCACCCGGAGCTCCGGCCCGTCGCGCAGATCCTCGACCGCGAACCGGCCCTCGAGCCCGAGCTGCTGCGGGTCCTCGAAGAGGAGGCCCGGGCCTGTCTCTGCCCGCTCGGGCTCGCCCTCGCCGCCGCCCTGCCCTCGGAGGGCTCGCCCCGGCGCAGCCGGCGCATCGAGCTCACCGCGCGGGGCGAGGCGGCCCTCGAGAGCCGGGCTGCGCGGGGCGAGCTCCGGCGCCTCCTCGAGCGCGCCCGGCGCGCACCGCTCGAGTCCACGCTTCGCGCCGCACCGGACGCTGGAGCGCTCGTCGACCGCGCCCTCGCCGACGGCCTGCTCCGAAGCACCTCGGAGCCCTCCGCGGCGGAAGCGGCTCCGCGCCCCCGGCGGATCGCGCGACTGCGTCCCGGCGTGGACGGGCCGAGGGCGGCGGCGGCGCTCGCCGCCCGGGCTCCGACGCAGTCCGCCGTCCTGCGCGAGCTCGCCGGCGGGCCCCTCTCCCCCGGCGACCTCGAGCAGCGGGTCTCCGGGGCCCGGCGCGCGCTCGCCGGCCT
>JALSIO010000529.1 GCA_026989995.1 Myxococcales bacterium | reverse complement strand
CCCCCGGGAGCGGCTAGTCCTCGTCCTGGACGCGCGAGCGGTACTTCTCCACCAGCTCGTCGCGGATCTCGGTCGGTGCGGGCAGATAGCGCGCGAACTCCATCGTGAACTCGGCCTTGCCCTGGGTCGCGGAGCGGAGGTCGGTGGCGTAGCCGAACATCTCGGCCAGCGGCACCTCGGCCTCCACGCGGCAGAAGCCGTCCTCCTCGGTGGTTCCGATCACCATGCCGCGCCGCTGCATGATGGTCTTGAGCACCGCACCCTGGAACTCGCTCGGCCCCTCGACGGCGAGCTTCATCACCGGCTCGAGCACGATGGGCTTGGCCCGGGGATAGACCTCGCGGAAGGCCTGCCGGCCCGCGATCTGGAAGGCCATGTCCGAGGAGTCCACCGAGTGGGCCGCGCCATCCTGCAGGACGACCCGCACCCCGGTGACCGGGAAGCCGATGAGCCGCCCCTTTTCCATGGCTGCGCGGAATCCCTTCTCGACGGAAGGGATGTACTCCGTGGGAATGTTGCCACCGCGGACCTCCGAGACGAACTCGAAGTCCCCGTCGGAGAGCGGCTCCACGTAGCCCACGACCTTTCCGTACTGGCCCGAGCCACCCGTCTGCTTCTTGTGGGTGTAGTCGAACTCCGCCCGCTGGGAGACGGTCTCCCGGTAGGCCACCTGGGGCGCACCGGTCTGCACCTCGACGTTGTACTCGCGGCGCATCCGCTCGATGTAGACATCGAGGTGGAGCTCGCCCATCCCGGAGATCACCGTCTCCCCGCTCTCCTCGTCGATACCCACCCGGAAGGTCGGATCCTCCCGCGTGAAGCGCCCGAGGGCCTTGGAGAGATTCTGCTCCATGGACGATTCCTTGGGCTTCACGGCGAGGGAGATCACGGGCTCCGGCACGTGCATGGAGCTCATGGCGATCTCCACGCCGTCGGCGGTGAAGGTGTCGCCCGTGGCGCACTCGATCCCGAACAGCGCGACGATGTCGCCGGCGGCGGAGGCCTCGATGTCCTCCATCTCGGAGGCATGCATCCGGACGAGCCGTCCCACCTTGTGCTTCCGCCTGGTGCGGCGGTTCACGATGGTGGCGCCCTTCTCGAGCCGCCCCTGGTAGACCCGCACGTAGGTGAGCTGCCCGTAGCGGCCGTCCTCGAGCTTGAAGGCGAGGGCGACGAGCGGCGCCTCCGGATCCGCCCGCAGCACCACCGGCTCCTCGTCCCGGCTGAGGTCCACCCCCGTGTTCTCGACGTCGACGGGCGAGGGAAGGTAGGCCACCACCGCGTCGAGGAGCTTCTGCACGCCCTTGTTCTTGTAGGCCGAGCCCATGAAGACGGGCGTGAGCTCGAGGGAGAGGGTCCCGCGCCGCACGGCGTCGTGGATCAGCTCCTCGGTGACGCGCTCCTCGAGGATCGCCTCGGTGAGCTCGTCCGAGAACATGGAGACCGCGTCGAGCATCGACTCCCGGGCCGCCTCCGCCTCGTGGCGGAGCTCCTCCGGAATCTCACCCTCCCGGACGATCTCCCCCGATCGCCCCTCGAAGGTGACGGCCTTCATGCGGACGAGATCGATCACGCCCTGGTGGGCCGCCTCGAGGCCGATCGGCAGCTGCATGGCCACGGCGTTGTGGCCGAGCTTGTCCCGCAGCTGCTGCACCACGCGGTCCGGGTTGGCGCCGGAGCGGTCGAGCTTGTTGATGAAGGCGACCCGCGGCACGCGGTAGCGGCGCATCTGGCGGTCCACGGTCATGGACTGGCTCTGCACGCCCGCCACGCCACAGAGCACGAGCACGGCGCCGTCGAGCACCCGGAGGGAGCGCTCCACCTCGATGGTGAAGTCCACGTGGCCCGGGGTATCGATGATGTTGATGTGGTGCCCGGCCCAGGCGCAGTAGGTGGCCGCGGAGGCGATGGTGATCCCCCGCTCGCGCTCGAGCTCCATGAAGTCCATGGTGGCCCCGGCGCCGTCCTTGCCCCGCACCTCGCCGATCCGGTGGATCCGGTCGGTGTAGTAGAGGATCCGCTCGGTGAGGGTGGTCTTCCCCGAGTCGATGTGGGCAGAGATGCCGATGTTTCGCAGGCGCGAAAGGTCTTGAATCATCTTCGTTTTCTCGGTTGGCGGGGGGAGGCCCGGAGCGAAGTGGGCGCGCAATGTAGCGGATCCGTCCCCGCTGGCGACCCGGGAAACCCCGGAGGGCTCGGTTTCCCTCGGGGGGAGGCCGCTCGTCCGCCGACCCTTCGACACCGCCTGCCGGGGGATCGGTTCCCGCGCCGGAACGCGTTCCCGGCCGGGGCGTCGCCCCCGGACCGGAGATCGGTCCCCGAC
>JALSIO010000528.1 GCA_026989995.1 Myxococcales bacterium | reverse complement strand
CGTTCCACCCGATCCGGACGTTCTTCTTGCGCCTGCCCACGAGCTTCCGCACCTCCACGTGGAGCAGGCCCTTGACGGTCCGGGCGGGTCCCTTCTTCGGCTTCACCTTGAGCTTCAGGGTGACGAGGGCCTCCCCCGCCAGGTTCCCGGTGACGGTGATGGTTCCGGGGGCGTTGCGCTTCGCGGTGCACACCTTCGGGTTGCTGTTGGCGAGAACCTCGAGGACGGTGATGCGCTCGGGCTTCTTCGGGAAGCGGATGCTCATCCGCTGCTTCTCGTGGAGAACGGCGAGCTTGGCGATCTCCTCGGGCTTCTTCACCACGACGTCGATCCAGGCGGTGAACTCCCGCTCGGTTCGCAGGTTCTGCGGGCCGGTGCCCATGTTGTAGACGACCATCAGGCCGGTGGCCTTGATCGACGTCCTGCCCTCCTTCACCCCGCGGATGGTGATGGTGGCGTTGTCACCGCGGGGGGCCGTCACGGTGGCGACGGTGGGGTCCGAGTTCTCGATGCGCACCGAGCCGCCCACGATCTGGGCCCGGCTGATGGACCGGGTGCTGCTCTCGCCCACCCAGAGCTCCAGGTCGGCAGCACCGGCGGGGACTGCGAGGAGGATCCCCGCGATGGCCACCCACACGAGGCGCATGAGGGCAGAGCGTGGCGGGGAGACGGGCGGGGAATACGCGGAGAGCAGGGAAAACGCGTTTCGGACGGTCATGGCGAGCACCTCCCGGCCCGGAACGGGCCGTTTCGATGCCCACCCTAGCCGGAGGAGGGGGGGCCGTGCCGTGAAGCGCTTCACACGCGGGCCACGCCGCCCGCGTGGAACCGCCCCCCTGTGAACGGCTTCACCCGCTCACTCGCCGTAGAATCGCCACGTCTTGTCGACGATGAGCCGTGCGCCGCGGCGAAAGCGCCAGTAGGACCACGCCCACTGGATCACGACGAGCAGCCGGTTCTTGAATCCGACCAGGTAGTAGATGTGCACCACGAGCCAGATCACCCACGCCAGGGGTCCGGCCAGGCGGAGGCGCCGCATCTGTGCGATGGCCCGACGCCGGCCGATGGTGGCCAGCTGGCCCTTGTCCCGGTAGCGGAAGGGACCGGGGCGGGGACGGCCCGAAAGCTCGCGCCGGAGGAGCTCACCGAGGTAGCGCCCCTGCTGGAGGGCGACGGGTGCGAGACCGGGAAGCGGCCGGCCGCGCTCGTCCTCGAGATAGGCCTGGTCCCCGGCCACGAAGACGCCGGGCCAGGCGGGCAGCGAGAGATCCGGGGCGACGACGACCCGGCCGCTGCCGTGCAGCTCGACGCCGGGCTGCCGGCCGATGGCCTCGGTAAGCGGCGCGGGGCGCACGCCCGCGGCCCAGAGGACGGTGGCGCAGCGCAGGCGCTCGTCGCCGATCTCCACGCCGTCGGCATCGACCTTGGAGACGGGACTCGAGGTCCAGACCTGGACGCCGAGGGACTCGAGATCGCGCACCGCGCGGCTGGCCAGCTCCGGCGCGAAGCCGGGCAGGATGCGCGGGCCGGCCTCGATGAGCACGATGCGCGCGAGCTTGGGATCGATGCGGCGGAAGTCCCGGGCCAGGGTGAAGCGGCTCATCTCGCCGATGGCGCCGGCCAGTTCGACGCCGGTCGGGCCTCCGCCCACCACGGCGAAGGTGAGCAGCGCCCGCTGCCGGGCCGCATCCTCCTCCTTCTCGGCCTCCTCGAAGGCATCCAGGACACGGCGCCGGATCTCCGTGGCCTGCTCGACGGTCTTGAGCCCCGGTGCGAAGGGCTCCCACTCCTCGTGGCCGAAGTAGTGGTGCCAGGAGCCGCACGCGATCACGAGATAGTCGTAGGGATGGGAGCGCTGGCGGCTGCGCACGAGCTGCCGGGCGAAGTCCACCTCGGTGACCTCCTCCCGCAGGACGCGGATGTTGGCGTGCTTCGAGAGCAGCGACCGGATGGGCTGCGCGATCTCCGCGGGGGAGAGGCCCGCCATCGCCACCTGGTAGAGGAGGGGCTGGAAGAGGTGGTGGTTGCGCCGATCGAGGAGGGTCACCTCGACGCCGCGGGCGCCGCCGAGTTCCCGGGCCGCGGCGAGCCCGGCGAAGCCGCCGCCGATGATGACCACGCGCTTCACGGGCGTCGAGGCTAGCGCCCGGCGGGGGCGGGGGACCGCGGCCCTCCGCCGGTGCGGCTCCGGCGCCGGGGGCCGACCCGGGCACGGCGAAGGGTCGGCGGGAGGCGGCGATCAGTGCAGGAGGCGGCTCCGGAAGGAGCGCTCGAGATCCTCCGCTCCCCAGCCGTAGGTCCGGCGGAGGGCCCGGTCCGGATCCC
>JALSIO010000527.1 GCA_026989995.1 Myxococcales bacterium | reverse complement strand
CCCGTCGGTGTCCGCGCGGCGCCGGACGACGGCCTCCCCGTCGTAGTCCGTGACGATCTCCGGGGTGCCGTCTCCGTTCGGATCCTCCTCGACGCGGACCCGGCGGCCCGCCTCGAAGGCGATGCGGATCTCGAAGCGGCCGTCCCCGTCGCGGTCCTGGAGCTCCTCCCGCTTGCTCCCGTCGGGAGCGAACTCGGCGCGGAGCTCGGGGCGCCCGTCGCCGTCGTGGTCCTCCTCCACCCGGAGCGGCTGGCCCCCGGCGTAGGTCACGAAGCGGTCGAAGCGCCCGTCGCCGTCGGTGTCGTCCCGCCGGCGGGAGGGCTCGCCCCCCTCGTACTCGATCACCACGTCGGCTCTGCCGTCCGCGTCGTGGTCCTCCTTCTGGAGCGAGGGCTGGCCGGCGGTGAACTCCACCCACTGGTCGGGGCGCCCGTCGCCGTCGGTGTCGCGCTCCTGGGAGAGCGGCCGGCCGGCCTCGTCGAAGCGCAGCCAGAGGTCGATGTCGCCGTCGAAGTCGGTGTCCCGCTCGGCGCGTGCCGGCACGCCGGCCTCGTAGTAGACGAACTCGTCGTGGGCGCCGTCGCCGTTGGTATCGGCGTGCTTCTCGGCGAGCCGTTCCTGGTCGTCGTAGAGGAGCACCACGGGCGCCTTCTGGCCGGCGGCCGGGACGGCCGGGAACAGGAGGCACCCCAGGAGGAGGCCGGCGGCGAAGGGCTCAGCCCTCACTGGTGAGCTTGAATCGGGCCAGGAAGGCGTGGCGGGCGAGGCACCGGGCGCGTTCCGGCAGGGGTGGGAAGGGGGAGGCGGAGCGGATGGCGTCGAGCGCCTGCTGGTTCACGCGGGGATCGCTCGACTCCACGAGCTGGACGCTGCGGAGGGACCCGGCGGCGTCGATCGACATCCGCACCAGGACCCGGTGCTGCCCGCGGGTCCCGGAGGCGACCCACCGGCTCAGGATCCGGGGACGGACCACGTTCTGGAGGTACTGGTTCACCTCGGGCCGGTCGGTGCAGGCGAGTCCGCCGGAGCCCTCCCCGGTGCCATCGCCAGCTCCGCCGCCTGCGAGCAGGCCCTCGCCGACCCGGGTGTCCACCCGGGCGAGGGGGGCTCCGTCCGGGGCACCGAGGACATCGCGTCCGGTCACGATCCCCTCCTCCACCGAGGAGCCGCCGGGCACGGCGACCGCGGTCCCGGTGCCCACGGTGGCGCCTTCCACCGCGATGGCGCGCGGTCCGACGGACGGGGCCGTGGGGGCATCGAGCTCCACCGGTCCGCGCAGGACCGGACCCCCGGTGGTACCCACCGCGATCCGTTCGGCGGTGGCGGCGGCCACCGGCTGCACGGGCCGCACGGAAGGGGCCAGCCGGGGCGCCCGACGGATCTCCCGCGGGCCCTCCACCCGGGCGACGCGGTTCATCTCGAGGGCACGGGCCTCGACCTCGGGCGCGGCCCGGGCCACGACCGTGGGGTTGACGACCTGGGGACGGACCGCCTGGGCCTGCGGCGCGAATCGGATGGTTCGGCGCTCGGCGAGCGCCTTGGGCGCCGGCGCGGGCCGCGGCTCGGGTCGCGGAGCCGGTTCGGGAGCCGGCTGCTCCCGCAGGAGACGCACTTCGTGGACGATCTCCTCGACCATCTCGGGCGGCGCGAGCCAGGTGGCGAGCAGCAGCCCCGCGAAGAGCCCGGCGTGCACGAGAAGGGCCACGCCGCCGCCGAGCCAGAAGCCCCGCCGATCGGGTTCGGGGAGCCGCAGCCCGGGGAATTCCTCGGCCGGGGGCGGGGCACCGCCCTGGAGCGCGGTTCCCACGCGGCGGGTCTGCATGGGACCGGCGCGCCGCCGCCGGCGTCGTACGACCAGTTCGCCCTGCACCCGGTGTCGGTCCTCCTGCGCCCGCACGGCCCGGCGGCCGGCCCGGGCCCCGTCTCGGGTCCGGTTCGGGACGGGACGTCGGCTCCTGCGCGGGCCGCGCGAGATCCGCGGCGCCGGGGGCTTTCGCCGCCGGCCCGACCCCGGATGTGGGTGCCGTGTGCGGGTCCGGAGGTTCGGACGCCGCGGGCTGGCTTCCGGTGCGCGCCACCCCCGCAGGAAACCAGCGTAGGTAGGGGGGCAGGGGGTGTCAACGAGGCATCGCGGGCGCGCAGGCCATCGGTTAGCCTGCGGTTTTCGGTCGTTCTGCGAGGGGTGGGGCCGGGGGGGTGCCGGTCTTCGGTGCGCGGGCGCGGCCGGGTTGCAGCCCGCCTGCGGAGGGGTCCGTCACCCGGAGTGGTCGCCGGGCGACTCCCCAGGGAAGCCCAGGGAAGGATCGGCCGCTCCGCGGTGTCCGAA
>JALSIO010000526.1 GCA_026989995.1 Myxococcales bacterium | reverse complement strand
TTCCCCCCCGCGTCCCGGAGGCCACGCGCGGGCCGAGGCCTTCTTCGGGGGGATTCCTTTTGGGACTGACGCTGATCCGGAAGAGCGAGGGTCGCGGGCCGGTCAAGGACCCGACCATCGCCCTCGTGCTCGCGGGCGGGGCGGTCTCGGGCGGGGCCTTCAAGGTCGGGGGGCTCAAGGCCCTCGACGACTTCCTGGTCGGTCGCAAGATCACCGACTTCGACATGTACGTCGGGCTCTCCGCCGGCTCGCTCCTCGCGGTCTCGCTGGCGGCCGGCATCACCCCGGACGAGATGGTGAAGGTCCTCGAGGGGACGAGCGGGCGCTTCAAGCAGCTCTCCCCGCTCGATTTCTACACTCCCAACCTCCGGGAATTCATCGAGCGGCCCGCCAAGTTCGTCTATGACCTCGCCACCTACCTCCCCGGCGTGGGCTTCGATCTCGCCCGGGCCCTCCCGGACCTCCCCCGGGTGCTCGGACCGAGTCTCCGGGCCTTCGTTCGGGAACCCACCTACACGCACGCCGAGGCCGTGTTGATGCGGTTGCTCGAGTTCGTGTCGCCGAGTCGGGAGATCCCGGCGCTGACCAACCACATCCCCACGGCGCTCTTCGACAACTCGGGGCTCGAGCGCTGGCTTCGGGGCAACCTCGAACGGCTCCGGATGCCGAACGACTTCGAGGCCTTCGAGCGGCGCCGCGGCTGCCAGCTGTACATCGCGGCCTGCGATCTCGACACGGCCGAGCGGGTCATCTTCGGCGCCGACGAGCACAGCGAGGTGACCATCTCCCAGGCGGTCCAGGCGAGCACGGCGCTCCCCCTCTTCTACCGGCCGGCCCGGATCGGCGGGATCGACTACGTGGACGGCGGTGTCCGCAACACCGCCAACATCGACGTCGCCATCGAGAAGGGGGCGAACCTCATCATCTGCTACAACCCCTTCCGACCCTTCCTGAACCGGATCGACGACGAGGATGGCGAGGCCACCTATTTCGCCGACGGCCGCTACCTCTCGGATCGGGGCCTCAAGGCGGTCCTGAACCAGGTCTTCCGCACGCTCCTGCACTCGCGCCTCAAGCTCGGCATCCAGCGCTACCTCGCCGACGAGCGCTTCCGGGGGGACATCGTCCTGCTCGAGCCCCGGGAGCACGACGCCGAGTTCTTCGGGGTGAACCCGCTCGCGTTCTGGAAGCGAGCCGAGGCGGTGCAGCACGGCTTCGAGTCGGTGCGCACCACCATCGAGCACAACTTCGAGCAGCTCGAGGAGGTCCTCGGGCGCTACGGGCTGCAGATGAGCCGCAGCGCCGCGAAGCGCAAGGCGGCCCGGGCGCGCGCCACGCGAGGCTGGCGAGCCGATCCGATCCCGCCCCGCAGCCCGGCCGAGGCGGACACCGCGCCGGCACCGCTTCGGGTCGTGCGCTGAGGCTCCCGACCCGGGCCGGCGCGTCACCCGGCGAAGCCTTCCCGCCACCCACCCGCGGTTCGGGTCGTCGATTCACCCAAGTTGCGCCCCCGGGGGATGTGCGCTAGGGTTCGCACATCCCGGGATGTCCCCGAGCCCATACCCCCCAAGGGGATGGGACTTTCGGGAGGTTGGCATGTGCACCCTCGTCGCCTTCCACCGCGTGGTGCCCGATGCCCCTCTCGTGATCGCCGCCAACCGGGACGAGTTCCTCGACCGCCCGGCCGAAGGATTCGCCCTGCGTCCCGGCGGCGTGCTCGCGCCCAGGGATCTGCGTGAGGGCGGGACGTGGATGGGTCTGAATCGCTACGGGCTCTTCGCCGGCCTCACCAACCGGGCTCGGGGCGGAACCCGGGATCCGGCCCGTCGGTCTCGCGGCCACGCCGTCTTCGAGGTGCTGCGGGGAGCGCGCTCGGCGCAGTCCGCGGCCCGCCTGCTCGAGGGGCTTCCGGTGGGGGCGTACAACCCGTTCCACCTCCTGGTGGCCGACGGGCGGGCGGCGTGGCTCGCCGTGTACGAGAACGCACCGAAGGTCTTCGCGCTGCAGCCGGGCCTTCACGTGATCGGGAACCGGGACCCGGCCGGGGCGCCGGGTCCGAAGGAGGAGGGGATCCGTCGGGCCTGCGAGCGGTTCGCCGGCAGGCCCCTCGAGATGGTGGTCGCGGGAGCGGCGGCCGTGCTCGCGGACCACGCGGACGGCGACACGGAGCGGGCGGCGTGTGTCCACCGGGAGGGGTACGGCACGCGTAGCGCGGCGATCCTGGCGCTCGGCCGGTCCGGCAGGGGGCGTCTCCTGTTCGCGTCCGGGCCGCCGTGCCGCACCCCCTTTCGGGACGAATCGGCTCTCCTTCGCGAGCTGGCAGGCGACGCGACA
>JALSIO010000525.1 GCA_026989995.1 Myxococcales bacterium | reverse complement strand
GGGCCCAGGCGATCTTCCTTCACCTCGCGCGCGCCGAGGCGCGGGTCCACGGCACGGCGGTGGACCGGGTGCACTTCCACGAGGTGGGCGCGGTGGATGCGCTCGTGGACGTGGTGGGGGCGGCCGCGGGCATGGACCGCCTCGGCGTGGCCCGGGTCAGCGCCTCGCCCGTCTCCCTGGGCCACGGGAGCGTGGACACCGAGCACGGCCGCCTGCCCCTCCCCGCTCCCGCGACCCTCGAGCTCCTCCGCGGGATCCCCACCGTCCCTGCCCACGCGCCCTTCGAGACGGTCACACCCACAGGGGCGGCGCTGCTCCGGACTTTCGTCGAGTCCTGGGGGCCGCTCCCCGCAATGACCGTGGAGCGGATTGGCCACGGCGCTGGCGACGACCGTCCCGGGCCGATGCCCAACGTCCTGCGCGCCGTGCTCGGCCGGCAGGCGGGGACCGGGTCCGATCGCGTGGTGGTGCTCGAGTGCCACCTCGACGACCTTTCTCCCGAGCACTTCGACTACCTGATGGATGCCCTCTTCGAAGCCGGAGCCCTCGACGTGGCGCTCGAGCACATCCAGATGAAGAAGAACCGGCCGGGCTTCCTCGTCCGGGCCATCGCCCGGCCCGCCGACCGGCTCGCGGTCGCCCGGCGGCTCTTCGCCGAATCCACCACCCTCGGGATCCGCACCTACGAAGCCGATCGCCTCCTCCTTCGCCGACGGCAGCTCCGCGTGCAGACGCCCTTCGGCCGGATCCGGGTCAAGGTCGCGGAGGGTCCGGACGGCCGGGTGTTCGCGGCCCCGGAGTACGACGACTGCCGGAGGGCCGCGCAGCGGGCTCACGTGCCGCTGCGCGAGGTCGTGCGGGAGGCCACCCGGGCGGGGGAGCACGCCGCGGCGAACCCGGGCTCGGGGCCGTCCTCGGACGGCGGCGGACGGGGTCGGAAGGGGGATCCGGGCTAGACTCTGCGCCGCGGCAAGAGGAGGGTGCCCATGGGCGAGCTGCCCAACGCAGTGGTCAAGCGACTTCTCTCCAGGCACGGCGACGGTCTCCGGGTCTCCGGGGGAGCCCTCGACCGCGCCGTGGAGGCGGCCGAGGCCTACCTCGGCGCACTGGCCCGGCTGGCGGCCGAGTCGGCGAGAAACGACAGGCGCAAGACGATCATGGAGACGGACATCGACAAGGCGCGGGCCCGGCTCGGGCCCGTGGCCTGACCGCGCCGCGGCTCCCAAGCAGGCCGGGCCGGCCCCGCGGCGGCCGGCCACCGAAGGAACAGGGCCCCGGAGCCATCGGCTCCGGGGCCCTTCGCGGAGACGAGCCTCGGCAGGGGCGCTCTACATCATGTCGGGCATCCCGCCCATGCCGGGCGCGGCGTTCTCCTTCTTCTCCGGCTTCTCCGCGACGGTCGCCTCGGTGGTGAGCAGCAGCGAGGCCACCGAAGCCGCGTTCTGCAGCGCCGAGCGCACGACCTTGGTCGGGTCGATCACGCCGGCCTTCAAGAGATCGCAGTACTCCTCGGTGGCGGCGTTGAAGCCGAAGGCCCCCTTGCCGCCCTTCACCTTGTCGACCACGATCGAGCCGTCGATGCCGGCGTTCTCGGCGATGCGCCGGAGCGGCTCCTCGAGCGCCCGCCGGATGATGTCGGCGCCGGCCTGCTGCTCCCCCTCGAGCTTGAGGTCGTCGAGGGCCGACTGCGCGCGGAGCAGCGCCACGCCGCCGCCGGGGACGATGCCCTCCTCCACGGCGGCGCGGGTGGCGTGGAGGGCGTCCTCCACCCGGGCCTTCTTCTCCTTCATCTCGGTCTCGGTGGCCGCGCCGACGCGCACGACGGCGACGCCGCCCACCAGCTTGGCCAGGCGCTCCTGGAGCTTCTCCCGGTCGTAGTCCGAGGTGGTCTCCTCGATCTGCCGCCGGATCTCGTTGCACCGGGCCTCGATGTCCTTCTTGGCCCCGGCACCGCCGATGATGGTGGTGTTGTCCTTGTCGACGACCACCCGCTTGGCGCGTCCGAGGTCCTTGATGGTCACGTTCTCGAGCTTCAGGCCGAGCTCCTCGGCGATCACCTGGCCACCGGTCAGGATCGCCATGTCCTGGAGCATCGCCTTGCGGCGATCGCCGAAACCGGGGGCCTTCACCGCGCACACCTGGAGGGTGCCGCGGATCTTGTTGACCACCAGCGTGGCGAGGGCCTCGCCCTCGACGTCCTCCGCCACGATCAGCAGCGGGCGACCCTGCCGGGCGACCTGCTCGAGGACGGGCAGGAGGTCCTTCATGCTGCTGATCTTCTTCTCGTGGAGGAGGATCAGCGGATCCTCGAGCGCCGCCTCCATCCGCTCCGGGT
>JALSIO010000524.1 GCA_026989995.1 Myxococcales bacterium | reverse complement strand
CTACGTGCTGGCGGTCTACTTCGGCGCCTCGCGGACTCGCAACGGCCGCTACACGCTCGCCGCGTGCCTGTGCGGAGACGTCGCCGGGCTGCTCGGCGCAACGGCCGCCTGCCACCTCTTCTTCGGCTGAGCCGGAGGCTCCCGGAGCCGGTGGGCGCGGGTATGCTGATCGCGGGGGGAACGGTGGAGCGCGGGGAGAAGGGCGAAGCCGAACCGGCGGCCCGCGCGGTGGCCGAAGCAGCGCAGCGGGTGTTCGGCGCCGCGCCGCGCGCGGTCCGCCCGCTCGCCGGGGGACTGTCCACGCGCCTGTTCTACCGGGTGGAGCTCCCGGCGCCTGCCCCACGCCGGGTGGTGGCCCGGGTGGAGCGCCCGGAGGATCCGGCGCGCCGTCCGCGCGGGCTTCCGCCCGAGCCGCCCCTCGAGCCCACCCGGACGCTGCTCGCGGAGGCCGGCATCCCCGTTCCGGCGAGCCACGGCTCGGACACCACCACCGGCATCACCTTCCTCGAGGATCTCGGGGATCTGTCGCTCGAGCGGGCGGCCGGGGCGTGGCCGGACCGGCGGACGGCGCTCTACCGGAGCGTTCTCCGCCTCGTGCCGCGCCTGCAGGGGCTCCGCCCCGGGTCGGTTCCCCTGCCGGCCTTCCGCCGCCGGCTCGGACCGGAACTCCTCCGGTACAAGGCCGAGTTCTTCGTCGAGCACGCTCTGCCCGCGGCCCTCCGCCGCCCCGCCACCGCAACCGAGGCGGCCAGGGTGAGAGCGGTCTTCTCGGCCATCGCAGCCGAGCTCGAGGACGCACCCCGCCGGCTCGCCCATCGGGATCTGCAGTCCCGGAACGTGCACCTCGTTCCGACGGACGGTGCGGGGGCACCGGGCGGGCGCCCGGCCCCCGAGCCACCCGCCCGACTCCGCCCCGTTCTGCTCGACTTCCAGGGGGCCTTCCTCGCCCCGCCGGAGTACGACGCCGTCTGCCTGCTCAGGGACTCCTACGTCGAGCTGCCGGAGGGCGAATGGCTCACACTCGCCGAGGAGCTCCGCACCGAGCTCCCCGACGCACCCGACCCCGAGCTCTTCCACCGGCGCTTCGATCTGATCACGGTGGCGCGCAAGGCCAAGGACTACGCCCTCCTCTTCTACGCACGGGCGGGGCAGCCCCCTCCCGCCGTGGCCCCCGGCCCGGCAGCGCGGGCCCTGCAGCGGGCGGTGGCCCGTCTCTCCCGCGGGAGCGGCCCCTTCTCCGACTTCGCCGACCTCCTCGCGGGGCTCCCCGAGGAGCGACCGCGGTGAGGGCCATGATCCTCGGCGCGGGCCTCGGGACGCGGCTTCGGCCGCTCTCCCGGCTGCGCCCCAAGCCGGCGCTCCCGGTACGCGGCCTGCCGCTCATCGAGTACAACCTCGAGCTGCTCGCCTCCCTCGGCGTGCGCGAGGTCCTGATCAACCTCCACCACCTCGGGGCCGAGCTGCGGGCCGCCGCCGAGGCGGTCCGGCCGCCCGGCATGGCGCTGCGGTTCTCGCCGGAACCTCGTCCCCTCGGCACCGGCGGGGGCATCCGGCGGGCCGCCCGGTTTCTGGCCGGCAGCGATCCGAGCCTGGTCCTCGCCGGTGATATGATCCTCGATCTCCCCCTCGGGGAAATCCTGGAGCTCCATCACCGGCGGCGGGACGCCGTCACCCTCGTCCTCCGCGACGACCCCCGCGCCGACCGGTTCGGTACGATCGGGCTCGACGGGGATGGGCGGGTGCGCCGCATCGCGGGTCGCTTCGACGTCGGCGGCGGGTGCGAATCAGGGGTCTACGTGAACGCCACCGTGATCTCGCGGCGGGCGCTCGAAACACTGCCGGCGCGGGAATGCTTCAGCCACCTCGACGGGTGGCTCATGCCCCTGCTTCGCCTCGGCGCCGAGGACATCCGGGGGATCGTGCTGCCGCGCGGGTCGGGCACCTGGGTCCCGGTGGGGACACCCACCGAGTACCTGGAGGCGAACTTCACCCCGCTGTCGCTCTCCTACCTGAACGCCGAGTGCAGGGCGCGCGCGCGGGGTGCCGAGCTCACCCCGGAGCGGGTGGTCGGGCCGGGCGCGGTGGTGGAGCCCCGGGCGGAGCTCGAGCGGGTCGTGGTCTGGGACGGGGAGCGGGTTCCGACGGGGACCCGGGCCCGGCAGGGCGTCTTCGCCGGTGGAAGGTTCGTCCGGTGTGCCGATGGAGCGGGGGATGGGTGAGCTGGTCTTCGTGGGAACGTCAGACGCATTCGGCGCCGGCGGGCGGGGCCACACTGCAGTGCTGGTGCGCGCTGCGGGGTCGACGGCCCTGGTCGACTGCGGCCCGAGCACGCTGCA
>JALSIO010000523.1 GCA_026989995.1 Myxococcales bacterium | reverse complement strand
GTAGTCGAAGGCGGCCTTGCCGGGATTGAAGGCAGCGACGCATTTGTCGAGGTCGGCCCGGAAGGCGGCGTCGGCGTCCGCCTGGTTGGGGTGGCTGGAGATCACGCACGCCCCCGTGCCGTCGAAGTTCAGCGTCCCGCCCGTGCCCGTCGAGGTGTCGCAGGTCGGATCGCACTCGAGCTCGGTCTGCGCCCCCTTCTTCTCGCACTTGAGCAGGGCCTTGACCACGCAGTCCGTGAACTTGTTGCTCTGCTTCTGGACGTCGCTGCGCCACTTGTTCGCGTTCTTGGTGGTGCCGGCGTCGAGGATGTAGGCCGCAGCCGTGCCGGCCAGGAGCAGCAGCGGAGCCGCGGCTCCGAGGAGGATCGCGATGCGCTTCATGGAGGTCTCCTTCCCGTTCGTGGCGGCCCGGCGCCCGAAGGGCCGGCCCGCCTCCTCGTGCAGCCCGCACGGCCCTCCCGGCGGGCTCGGCACCCCGCGTGCGACCGATGGCCGCCGGTCGGGACCGGCCGCCACCGGGGCCCACCAGACCGCGCAACGCGATGCGGACGGGAAGCCGGGCCCCACCCCGGGCCCCACCCACGACCGCCGGGCAGTTCCTCGCCAGGGCTGCCCGTGCGCCTCCGCCTCTTCAGCTCCGCCTTGCCACCTCCGCCCTGCCAGATCCGCCTCGTCAGCTCCGGTTTCTCGCTTCCGCCTTCTGCTCCCCGCCTCGACCCGCCTCCGTTCTCCGCTGCCTCCTCGCCCCTATCGCCCGCGCCACCGCACCCGCGGCCCGGATCCACCCCCGAAAAGCGCGCGTCGGACGACGCGTTTTTTCGTTCCTTCCTTCCGGGGAGGCGTTCCTCCTTCCGGGGGACGAAACCCTTCCGGGGGACGGAACCTTTTCGCGGGACGGGACCCCGACGGCCCCGGCCCCGGAGGAGCGGCTTCCGGGCCCGCACGAGGCGGCCCGGGCGCCGCCATGCGGGGTTCTTCGTCCCTATCTTGCGTCGGCACTCCCAGAGATTGCAAGACCAATCGTTCGGCGCGTCGGTGGGCCCTGGAGACGACGTTGCGGGACATCGGCGGCCCGCGTCTCCGACGCGGTGTCGGCTGCGGCCGGGGCGCGTCGCGGGGAGCGGGCGGGGCGCCCGGCTCGATCCGGCCGGGGCCCTCGCCGGGCGGGGACGACCGGGTTCCGGCTCCCTCAGGGTTCGGTCCAGCCGGGTCCCGGGGGGCGTCCGAGGGCGGGGCGCAGGACGGCGAAGAAGTCGCTCGGGCCGACGGTACCGTCGCCGTCGAGGTCCGCCCTGGCACAGGACGGGCTGAGGGTGGGGTCGAGGCCCAGGCAGGGGCGAAGTCCGGCAAAGAAGTCCGAGCTGGCCACGATCCCGTCGTTGTCGAGGTCGGCGTCGCAGAGGTCGCCGTAGTGCTGGATGCCGGGCAGGGAGGCGTCGTCGTCGGCGGGGAAGTCCGCGTCCGCCTGATCCGGGTTGGGGCGCAGGACGCAGTTGTCGCAGAGGTCGCCGACCCCGTCGCCGTCCGAGTCGCGCTGCCCGGGGTCCGGCACGGTGGGACAGGCATCGAGGTCGTCGTCGAGCCCATCCCCATCGGTGTCACACGCCGGAAGCAGGGGGTTCACGAGCGAAACCGCCGGCGGGGTGAAGGTCGCCCCGACCAGAGCGGGAGGGCGGGCCGGGTCCCGGCTCATCAGGACGATGGAGCCCTCCGGCGCGGCCGTGAACTCGCCCGCGAGCTCCATGGATCCGCGCGCGACCAGGGTGATGCTCCCGCTCCCGCGATCGGCCCGCACCGGCACCCCGGTCGCGACGAAAATGGTGCAGCCCCGCAGGGTGAGGTCGCCCCCGGAGCCCTGGAAGGCGTTCGGCCCCCTGGCACCGAGGACGGCCCCCGGCTGGAGATCGATCGCCCCGTCACTGGCCAGGACGACGGTTCCCCCCCCGGACCTGCTGCCCCTGGCGTCGGCCGTGATGGACCCCCGGACGGAAAGGCGCGAGCCCGCGAAGAGGTCCAGGAAGGCCCCGCCGCCGCGGCCCCCGCTGGCGAGCACGGAGCCACCGAGATCGAGGACGGCCGCGGCGTCCGCGAACAGGCTCCCGCCTCCGCTCCCGAAGCTGGTACCCGAGAGGTCGAGGTCGCCGGTGAGCAGCACATCGCCGCCGGTGAGGGCGGCCTCCCCCCCGGACCCGTCGGCGCCCCGGCCGGTCAAGGTGATCCGACCCTCGAGCAGGAGATCGGCCGGGCTCTCCGGGGTGCCCGCGGTGAGGGAGACGTCGCCGCCATCGCCCCCGGCCAGGAGACTCGCGGACCCCGGGGCCTGGATCTCGGTCGCCTG
>JALSIO010000522.1 GCA_026989995.1 Myxococcales bacterium | reverse complement strand
CTCGAGGTTCGGGTGGGCCCGGGGGACGTCATCCCCCCGGTCCGGAGCCACCCCGCCCGCGCGGGCGTGGTCATCGCCACCGGATCCACGCGCGCCGAGGCCCGCGCCCGGGCCGAGGGTGCCGTGGAAGCCATCGAGATCGTCACCGGCGCGTAGGCCGGATCCGGCAGGCCCGGTGGCCCGCCGCCTCCCGGGCACCGGCGGGCGCGCCCCGGGGTCCCCCATCCCGACCGGCGGGCGCTCTCCCCGCCCGCCGCCACGCGAACCCGCCCCATCCCGTGCCGGTGGCCGCCGCGCCCCGCCCGAGAACGACGAGGGGCCGGAGCGGCTCCGCCGCCCCGGCCCCTGCCCTCTCCGATCCGGAGGCGGACTACATGTCGGGCCAGTCGCTGCCGTGGAAGCGGGCCCGGTAGTCCTTCGGGTGGTAGTAGTCGAACTGCCGCGGGTGCCGGATCACCTCGAGCTGCACCCGGCGGTTGCGCTGCATCCCCTCGGCGGTCTTGTTCGAGGCGATCGGCTGCAGCTCGCTGTAGTGGTACGAGTTCACCTGGGTGAAGCGCGCGCCGTTCTGGACCAGGAAGTTCATCGCCTCGCGCTCACGGCGGATGGACAGGCCGTAGTTGTAGTCCGTCGAGCCCCGCCAGTCGGCGTGGCCGTCCACCTGGATCCGGACCTCCGGGTTGGCGCGAAGGATGGCCGCCACCTCCTTCAGGATCTGCTTGCTCTTGGGCCGGAGGGTGTGCCGGGCGGTGTCGAACTCGATGGGGGTGATCAGCCAGCAGCCGGTGAAGCGGCCCGACTTCGCGACCGGCGCGCCGGAGGCGGTGTCGAGGCAGCGATCGCGGTCGTCGAGCACGCCGTCGCCGTCGGCGTCGGGAATCTTGGCCATGAACACCGCCCGCGCGAGCTCGGTCATCGCGGCCGCACTCTGCACCTCGCTGGCCCGACGGTAGGAACCGCAGCCGTTGAGCGCCGCGAGCTCGCGCAGCATCCACTCGCCCGCCGGGTCGCCGCCGAGCTGCACCACGTGGATGCAGGTACCGGCATCGTGGTTGCCCACGAGGTCCTGGGCGACGTCGAGCACGCTGGCCTCGTCGCCCGCGCTCCCCGTCTCGAAGACGCGTCCGTCGGTGATCAAGAGGACCGCCGCGGCGCCCTGGCCGCGCACGATCTGCTGGTCCGCCTCGCGCAGCACCTGGTCGAGGGGCGTGAGGCCGCCCATCCCGTCCACCGCGCCGAGCACGCGGAGGCTGTTGGCGCTCTGGGAGAGCTTCGAGCGATCGAAGGGCGACATCGGCTGGGAGATCCGGTCGGACCCCCCGAAGGCGATGGAGCCGGCCTTGTAGCTGCCGGGGTGGAGCGAGTAGACGGCACCGTCCGGCATGGCGGCCACGAAGCCCTGCGTGAGCGCCTTGGCGGTGGGGAAGGTGCCCTCGTGGTAGGTGGTTCCGGAGGCATCGGTGATGATCAGCACCTGGTCGGCGACCCGCCACTCGTCCCAGGCCGGGGTCAGCGGCGATGCCGAGACCGGTGACTGGGAGGGCAGCTGCTTCGCGCAGCCCGCCAGGAAGAGACCCACCATGAACCCGACCGCGACTCGTTTCGTCATGGGACTGTCGATGCTCCTCGTATCCAACGGCGGCTCGGCCGTGTTGCGCTCCAAGGCCCGGTTTCCGAGCCGGCCGGGGACCTTCGATCCCGCGCCGGCGCGTTCACGAACCGAACCCGCCGGACCTCCCCCTGCCCCTGCCCGACCCGGCTCCCTCCTATCGGAGCCGGGCCGCGCGACCTGAGGAGCGGAGCCAACCCTCGAAAGCGAGACGGTCCTCGGATCGGCCCCTCCGGCGGCTGCCGGCATCCCGCCGGCAACGGGTGCGAAGATACCAACAAAACCCGCGAGGACACCCCGGTAAATTCCGATCTCGCACCCGGCCCGGGTGGGGCGTCCACCCCCCTCGGACGGGGGTTCATGCCGGTCACCCGGTCGGGGGATCCATCGGGGAACCGGGTTCGGTCGGGCGTGATCCGACCGGAGGATCGAGGCCCTCTCCCCCCACCTCCAGGTCCGAGAGTGCGTAGCGGAGCTCGTCGTCCTGCGCCCCCACCGCCACCACCGACACCCGTCCGCGAAACCCGGAGGAGAGTCGGGGCCGGATCCGGCGCAGGAAGATCTCCTCCGGGCGGCTTCGCGGAGTCATCACGATCCAGGCGAACCGGGCGGGATCCACGCCGTCGACATCGACCACGCGGTGGCCCCGGAAGCACCGCCCGACCTCGTCGCGCAGACCGGTGCAGAAGGTGACCGGGACGCGGTTTCCGAGGGCCTCGGCCACGAGGTCGGCGG
>JALSIO010000521.1 GCA_026989995.1 Myxococcales bacterium | reverse complement strand
TCGCCCCCGATCTCGCGGAAGACGGGGAGGTCCGAGGCCACCACCGGGATGCCCGCGGCGAGGGCCTCGAGCAGCGGATGGCCGAAGGTCTCGAGCCGGGACGGGAAGACGAAGGCCCGGGCCCCGCCGTACCACTTCGGGATCTCGCGGTAGGGCACGGCACCCACGAGGTGGACCCGCTCCGCCCGGGGCCCGCAGGCTGCCCGGGCCCGGCGCATGGCCGCGGAATAGGGAGGGTCCTGGTCGTCGCCCACGATGGCGAGGTCGGGGGTCCCGGGACGTGCTCGCGCCACGAGGTCCCAGGCGCGGATCAGTGTCACGAAGTTCTTGTACCGGTAGATGCTGCTCACGGAGAGCAGGTAGGGACGCGCCAGGGGCGGTGCCGCGACCGTCCCCTGGAAGGGCGCCGGGTCGATGCCGTGGTGGATCACGGCCCGCCGCTCCGGGTCCACGCCGAGGGCGTCGCCCATCCAGCGGGCGGAGTCCCGGCTCACGAAGACCACCCGCGCAGCGCGCCGGGCGGTGCTCCGTGCGAGTCGGCGGAGTGCGGCGAGGCGGAGGCGCTGGGCCGGGGGCCAGGGCTCCTCCGGACGGGCCACCAGGTTCGGGTTGCGAAAACAGGCCACCCCCGGGAGCCCGCGCAGAGGCGGGAGGAGCTCTCCGGCCGACAGGAAGAGATCCGCCCCCCAGGCCCGCGCCCGGGGACCGAGGGTGAGGAAGGCATCGGCCAGGCGGCCGCCCCAGCCCGCCGGCGGGCGCAGCGCGAGCTCGAGCCTCGGGCTGCGGGGCAGCGCTTCGGCGAGGGGCGCGTGCCGGAGCTCGAGGCGGATCTCCATCTCCTCGTCCTCGAGGAGGCGGGGCACGATGTTGGCGAGGTAGGTGAATCCGCCCCCGCCACGCGCCATGGTGCCGTCGAGGAAGAGCCGGAGCCCGTTCATCCGGATTCCCGCGCGGTCGGCGCGCACGGGCTGGCGGTGGGCTGGCGCGCCCGGAGGTGCTCGAGCCGCCGGTGGAGGGAGCTGGGACGCGGCCAGCCGGACAAGAGCACGGCGAGGTCCGCGACGCGGGCGGAGGCGGTCGGCCGCGCGGGGTAGCGCTGCTTCTCGGCCCGGCGCAGGTCGGGCAGGGGGCGCCCCAGGAAGGTTCGGAGCCGCTCGATCTCCCGGTCGTCCTCCATCAGGGCGTCATAGGAGACGAGGAGCGACTCGCCGGCGGGCGCCGCCTGGTGGGCGTCCAGGACCCGGGCGTTGTAGGCCGACCAGGCCCGGAGGGCGCGGAAGGAGGACTGCCGGTTGCGGAGGCGGTAGTGCCGCTCCACGGCCAGGGGGTGCCGGTAGACGCACACCAGCCGGTGGGGCGGGAGGAGCTCGCGCCAGATCGGCCAGGTGAGGCAGGTGCGCGGATCCTTGAAGCCCCAGTCGCCGCCCGCGGCTTCGAGCCTCGCCACCAGGCTCGCGATGCGGTGCCGGAGGGTGGCGTCGTCCCCCCGCGGCCGCAGGTGGACCGTGTCCAGGCTGTATGCGTCGCCGCCGAGCAGCGCCTTGTTGATGGCGACCGCCTCGGCCCGTTCGAAGTAGAAGCGCTCGTCGTAGTCGCTCCGCTCCGGGACGCCTTCCACCATGGTGATGCCGCCGCGGTGGAGGATCTCCGCCACCAGCGTGGTGCCGGACTTGTGCATGCCGAGGACCACCGCGATCACGGAGGGGAGCCCGCCGTCGTACCCAGCGCCAGGCGCAGCGGCGCGCGCAGTCGGCGGGGCAGGAGGGTGGCCAGGAGTTCCACGTCCGCGGGATCGAAGAAGCCGGTCGCGCGGAGGAGGAGGGCGAAGAGCACGCCCCCGGCCGCTGCCCGCAGCAGCGGAGGAACCGCGGGCGGCAGCGCCGCCGAGATCCCGATGGCCCCGGCGCAGAGGCCGAAGCCGAGCAGCATCCGGCCGAAGGGGAGGTGAAGCGGATGGATGCGGCGCACCAGCACCAGCATGACGAGATTCTTCAGCACCACGCTGAGCGCGGTGGCCACCGCCATGCCGAGCGCCCCGTAGGCCCCGGCCAGCGGGATTCCCGCCGCGAGGTTCGCCAGCACCGAGATCTTCGAGTAGATGAGGATCTCCGGGCGCTCGAGGGCCTTGACCACCAGTCCGAGGGGCAGCTGCTGCAGGGGGAGGAGGCTCAGGAAGACGAGGGCAGGCACGTAGGCGCCGGCGTACTCCTCGCGGAACACCAGTGCGAGGAGCTCGCGCCCGGCGGGTGCGAAGGAGGCCAGGAGCAGCAGGGCCACCGCGGTATTGGCGTGGGTGATCAGCGCGAACATCCGGTCGAGGTCGCGGGGATCGCGGCGCTCCTCG
>JALSIO010000520.1 GCA_026989995.1 Myxococcales bacterium | reverse complement strand
CCGGGACGCCGCCCGGCACCTCTGGAGCCGCACCGACCTCCGGCCCTCGGACGTGGACGTAGCCGAGCTCTACGACGGCTTTTCCTTCCTCACGCTGTCGTGGCTCGAGGCGCTCGGCTTCTGCCCGGTGGGCGAGGGGGGGCGCTTCGTCGAGGGGGGCACGCGCATCGCCCGGGACGGGGAGCTGCCGCTCAACACCCATGGTGGCCAGCTCTCCGCCGGCCGTCTGCACGGCTACGGATTCCTCCACGAGGCCTGCGTGCAGCTCTGGGGCGAGGGGGGCGAACGCCAGGTGCCCGGCGACCCCCAGGTCGCCGCGGTGGCCGCGGGGGGTGGCAACACCTGTGGCTGCATGCTGCTGACCCGGGCCTGAGGGGCCCGCCCCGGGGGCCCCTTCGCCCGGCAAGGCGATCCCGGCGCAACGGGCGGGCGCGTGGCCCACGGCGGGCCACGCCGGGCGCCGGGTGTGGCGTCCCCGGCCGCGGGGTCAGCGGGTTCCGGTGCCGCCGGTCCCCGGGCCGGACCCGGGCAGCCCCAGACCCGAGCCGAGCAGCTGGAAGGCCTCGTCCACGAGCGCGGCGGCGTCCTCACTCCCCCGGCCGGAGGCCCAGCGCGTGACCGCCGCGCGGAAGGCGGCCACCGCGGCGCCGGAGACGAGGCCGGGGCGGAGATCCCGGCGCGGGTCCACCCCGAGGCGCGCGGCCACGAAGCGCGCGATCACCCGGGCCCAGTCCTGCTGGATGTGGAGCGCCGAGGCGGCCACGGTGGGGGACTGGATGTCGAGCCGCACCCGGGTGAGATAGGCCTCCGGATCCTCCTCGAAGGTCCGCGCCACCGCCGCCATTCCCGCGGCCACCGAGCGGAGGATCCGCTCGTCCTCGGGGCGCTCCTCGAGGGTCCGCTTCAGCACCTCCACGGTGCGCGGGTGGTCGCTGAACAGCACCTCCTCCTTGGTGCGGAAGTAGCGGAAGAAGGTGCGGGGCGAGACATCGGCGGCGTTGCTGATGTCCTCGACGGTGGTCTCCTCGAAGCCGCGCTCGGCGAAGAGCCGGACGGCGGCATCCACCAGCTCCCGGCGGGTGCGCTCCTTCTTGCGCTCCCGGCGCCCCGGGGGCTCGGTGCCGCCGTCGTCGCTCCGGCGGGCCACCGCGGGGCCTATCCGGCGCCGCCGGCGAGTCGCGCGGCGAGATCCTCCCGGACCACGCGGCGGAGCAGCTTGCCGGTCTCGTTGTAGGGAAGCTCGGGCAGGAAGAAGACGTGCTGCGGCATCCGGCTGCTGCGCAGCCGGTCGCGAACGAATTGCTGGAGCTCCGGGGCCTCGACCCGGGCGCCGGGTTCGAGCACGACCACCGCCGCCACCGCCTCGCCCCACTGCGCGTCGGGCACGCCCACCACGGCACAGTCGGCCACTGCGGGGTGGGTGAGGAGGGTGTCCTCGATCTCGCCGGGGGAGAGGTTCTCCCCGCCCCGCACGATGACGTCGTCGATCCGCCCCTCCACGAAGAGGTAGCCCGCCTCGTCGAGGAAGCCCCCATCGCGGGTGGGGAACCAGCCCCCCTCGAGCAGCCGCGGCTCCCGGCCGAGGTACTCGCCGGAGACCTGCTCCCCACGCACGTGGATCTCGCCCCGCTCGCCCGGCCCGCAGGGCTTGCCCGACTCGTCCCGCACCTCGATCTCGATGCCCGGCAGCGGCCGACCCACCGAGACGAGGCGGCGGCGCACCGCCGGATCCTCCGCGGCCGCGGCCTCGCGGTGGTCGTCGGGCGTGAGCACCGTCAGCGTGGAGCTCGTCTCGGTCAGGCCGTATGCGTTGGTGAAGCCCGTTTCCGGGAAGAGCGCCATGGCCTTCTCGATCACCGGGAGCGGCATCTTCCCGCCGCCGTAGGAGAGCGCGCGCAGCGTCTCCGGGCCGCGCTCGCCGCGGCGCTCGAGCTCGTCCACGATCCGGGCGAGCATGGTCGGGACGACGAAGGCGTGGGTGACGCGCTCGCGCCGTGCGAGGTCGATCCAGCCCCCCGCGTCGAAGCTCGGGAGCTGCACGATGCGCCGCCCCGCGTACACCGAGCTCAGGATGGCCGCGATGCCCGCCACGTGGTAGGGGGGCACGCTGACCAGCGTCGCCTCCTCCTCCTCCGCGGCACCGAACTCCACCGAACCCAGGATGTAGGAGACCAGGTGGCGGTGCCGGAGGACGGCCGCCTTGGGCGGCCCGGTGGTGCCGCTCGTGAACAGAAGCACCGCGATGGCGTCGGGCTCGATCGCCGCGGGCTCGCCTTCACCACCGGATCGGGCCGCTTGGAGGAAGGCTTCCCGGGCGAGGGGCCGGAGGCCGGGTTGCGAGCCCC